>JBAVRC010000951.1:0-7215 GCA_049694615.1 Thermosynechococcaceae cyanobacterium
ACAAATGGGTCTGTTGGCTCATGGTTGAAGACTTAATTTAAGGGGTCTCTCCCATGGACACAGACTTTTCCTATTTTGACAACCCTTGTTGCATAAGCCTTTGGATTACTTCTGTCCGTCAGTCAGCTACCATAGACTTAGCTTAGTTCCAAGTGCCGTCATGGAGTGGATTGATCATGGAAGGCAAGCTACGGCTAAGTGCGAATAGCGCCCCAGACGTTCATCAGCCCCATTTGGAACAGTTGGATGAACTGCGACAACTCTATGAGCAGGCACCTTGCGGATATCACTCCCTGGACGAGAATGGTGTGTTTATCCAGATCAATCAGACCGAACTGACCATGTTGGGGTATGGTCGGGAGGAAGTCGTTGGCAAAAAGAAATTTTCGGACCTGTTGACCCCAGAGAGCCAGCAACTATTTCGAGCCAAGTTCCCGAAATTCAAACAGAAAGGCCGGGTTCGGGATTTAATGTTTCAGATGATTCGCAAAGATGGTAGCTTGCTGCCGGTGAGCCTGAGTGAAACGGCCATTCGAGACGCGGCAGGGAATTACCTGCGGAGTCGCTCGGTTGTGATTGATATCAGCGATCGGGCACAGTTGGAAACTGCGCTGCTCGAACGCCAACAAACCGAGGTTCGTTTGCGCCAACAGGAAGAGCAACTCCGGCTATTTGTGAGACATGTGCCTGTGGGTGTGGCCATGTTTGATCGAGACATGCGCTATATCGTGGCCAGCGATCGCTGGCTGACCAGCTACGGACTGGGCGATCAAGATTTAACGGGTCGGTCCCACTATGATGTCTTTCCCGACCTGCCTGATCGTTGGAAAGCGATTCATCAACGCTGTCTTGCGGGAGCCGTTGAGGTCTGTGCCGCAGATCCCTTTCCTCGTGCCGACGGCTCCATGGACTGGGTGCGCTGGGAAATTCACCCGTGGCGCACGAATACCGATGAGATTGGGGGCATCATCATATTTTCGGAAGTGATTACCGAACGCAAGCAAGCGGAACAAAAAGTTCAAGAGCAAGCGACCCTGCTGGATATCGCCACCGAAGCCATTTATGTTTGCGATCTGGAGCGCCGCATTATCTATTGGAATCAAGGTGCAGAACGATTGTACGGCTGGCCAGCAGCAGACGTCATAGGGCAGTCTGTTATAGACGTGTTGCGCCCTCAAGACCCTTCTTTTTTCGAACCGGCCTACCAAGCCTTGAAAGCGGATGGCACATGGCAGGGAGAGGTTCAAGAGCAGACCAAAGCGAATCAGACCGTCATTGTTGAAATGCGCTGCACGCTGGTACGGGATGAAGCCGAACAACCCAAAGCCATTTTAGTGGTGAGCACCAACGTCACCGAGAAAAAACAACTGGAAGCACAATTTTTGCGTGCCCAACGCTTAGAAAGCCTCGGAACGTTGGCCAGCGGAATTGCCCACGACCTGAACAACGTCTTGACCCCCATTATTGGAATTGTGCAACTGCTGCCTCTACAATTGCCCAATTTGGATCAAAAGACTCAGCGATTGTTGCAAATTCTCAATGAAAGCACACACCGAGGGGCTGGTTTAGTTAAGCAAATTCTCTCCTTTACTCGTGGAATTGAAGGCAAATCTATCAGCACTCAAATTAGCCATTTATTGCGAGAAATTCAAAAAATTATTCGCGAGACATTTCCTAAGGATATTGAATTTTCAACCGAGATTCCCCAAAATTTATGGCTAATTTCTGCCGATACTACGCTCCTGCACCAAGTGTTTATGAATCTGTGTGTGAATGCACGAGATGCCATGCCGGACGGCGGTCAACTGTCCATCATTGCCGAGAATCTAGAGATTGATGAGAACTATGCGCGCATGCATTTAGATGCGCAGTCTGGGTTCTATGTCGCTGTGACCGTTGCCGATACGGGCATGGGAATTCCGCGAGATGTCCTGGATCGCATTTCGATCCGTTTTTTACCACCAAAGAAGTGGGGAAGGGCACGGGGCTAGGGCTGTCAACCGTGATGGGCATTTTGAAAAGTCATCATGGGTTTATCAACGTCTACAGTGAAGTAGGGAAAGGAACGCGCTTCAAAGTTTACTTCCCCGCAACGGACCTTCAGGAAACCGAAACGGTTGTCAACGCGCCACCCCCCTTAGGCCAAAATGAACGCATTTTGATCGTCGATGATGAGATCGCGGTGCTGGAGATTACCAAAGCGACGCTGGAGGTCCATCAATATCGCGTGATTACCGCCAACGATGGGATTGAAGCGATCGCAGTCTTTGCAGAGCATAAGCATGACATCAGCGTCGTATTGCTGGATTTGATGATGCCGTTCCTGGATGCCGCCACCACCATTCGGACCCTCTATAAACTGAATCCTCAAGCTCAGATTATTGCCATGAGTGGCTTGGCCACCAATGAATCTGTGACGCAAAAGGTCCATGAGGGGGTTCAAGGGTTTTTAGCAAAACCCTTCACGGCTCCAGAATTGTTGAACCTGGTCGCCCACCTCTGCCAAAGCGATCCATGAGGCAGGTGCTATAAACGAGTCCACAGGGATTCGGCAGTGCTGGTATTGGTTGGGGTTGGGGTCAGCTCGGCGGAGATAGAGACTGGTGTTCCCAGACTGGCCTGGAGCGTATCCAATAGCTTTTCTTGAAGCCCCCGGAAGGTTTCGACGTTTCCATCATTATTGATGAGCGCAAACCACACGACCTCGTTTTGGCGAGTGGGCAATGCCCCGGCTAGGGCACTCACGGTATCAAGGGTGCCTGATTTGAGGACAGCATGGCGGGGTAAGGGGCGTTGATCGAGCACGCTTTCATCTTGACCCATCACCGTAAACAGATCGGCAATAGGGATGCCCTGCGATCGCAGCCGTTGTTCAATCGCTAAAAACAAGGCGCAGGCGGCACGGGGCGACATTCGGTTTTCGACCGCTAACCCAGACCCATTCACGAGTTGAATTTCCGTCGCCGGGACACCCGTGGCCGCGATCGCCTTTTGGGCCACAACCGATGCGCCGCCTAGACTCGCCGCAATCATCTCGGCCATGGCGTTATTGCTATAGCGATTCATTTTTTTGAGTAGCGCGGTCAGGGGCAATGAATCGTGGCGGAGAAGCCATTGCACAGACGGAGGAGCGGCAGAGAGCGGCGTAATGGTCCCCGTGATATTGAGAGCGGGCTGGGGTGTTGTGGGTGGCAGGGTCTGATATTGTTGCAGGGCTTCGGCTGGCCAGAGGGCCGCATCCAGCCCTTGTTTCAAGAATGTACCTGCGGTGGCAGGATCGGTTTCATAGTTCATGTAAAAGGGGCCGACCAGGACTAAATTGCCCTTGATCTGACGAATGCCTTGTTGTTGCAGCAAGTTGGCGAGGGCGATCGCATCTTCCCAAACAAAGAAGGGATCTTGACCGCCTTGAACCACCAGATCGCCCCTTAAGACGCCATTTTGAATGGCACCCGTCATGCCCACTTGGGTCGTAAATCGATAGTTGGGACCCAGGGTCTCTAGGGCAGCCAGGGATGTGGCCACTTTCGTGAGCGATGCTGCCGATAAAGGAACCGTGCCTTGATAATTGGCCAGCAGTTGGTCATTGGTTTGAATCCACACTCCTTGGGTTTGACGGGCCGCCCCTGCGGTGGCAGTTCCCTCTAAAAATGTGTTGATGTCTGGACTCAAGGCAGGATTGGGGGTTGAAAGCGCTACCGTTAACAGCTGCGTGGGTAGAGCGGGCTGCGGCGGTTGCAGTGAAGCCTGGGGGGCGGGTTTAGGGTCAGTCGGTTGTGTTGATTGACAACCGTTGGAGCTAAGGGCAAGGCCCAGGAGCATTGCCGAAACCATTAAAGAGCGACGCATTGGGGATAGAAAGGCCATGTAAACAGGCGAGTCCAGCAGTTGGTCCACCTTCAATACTGATCGAATAACCAGCGATAGACCTTGAACTCGCCCCCAACTTTGGGGGCTGGGGGGCCGAGTGCAAAGATCATTCAGGCTTAACCGAGCAGTATTGGGTCCACCCTGATCTATCACATTTAGGGGAAAAGATGTTGGGATAATGGAAGGACGACTTGAGCCAGAGGTAGGGCAATGACAGTTGCAGCGCTGCAAATGATCTTTGAGGAGTTCCTCGATTACGACGATGGCACCGATGCGTTGTAGGACAATGATTATCAATCTCATTGTAGCTGTATGAGTATACATTTGCCCTAACCAAGCGCCAGCAATTCTCATTTTGGTAAATCAGGAAGAGTTAGCGCCCTAGCAAACATGAAAGCGAATAAAGAAGACCAGCCACTGAAATAGAAGTAGCGGGGTCCGCAGGTCTCGAAAGAAATCATAGTGGTGTCCCAGAAGCTAGGGAACCTATCAATAGAGTTCATCGACCAGTTCCAAGATCGTGGGCATTATCGGCTCCGTTGGGTGTCAAGATGAGGAGCAAGTATCAATGGAGGACGAGGAGGTTGTTTGAAATCGAATTCTTCGAGAAGATTACCCAGCAATTTTTCATTTTCACGTACACTTGGACGAGAGTCAGGACGACCGTCAGTTTTAGGATCAAGCCGCTGACCATTGAGGAAAACATCTTCAATAAACTTTAAATAAGCATCAAAACTCAAAGTTTGATGATCTATATATCCTTTTTTAGCATAGGGACTAATCAAAAGGCCAGGTACTCTAATTCCATAACCTAGTTTGTCTATTTTAGGGGGAGGAACATGATCATAAAATCCCCCCCAATCATCCCAAGAAATAAATATCGCTACATTTTTCCACTGAGAGCTACGCATAATTTCATTAACTAAACCTGTAACGTAAGAATGTCCTGCACCAACTGATGCCAGAGGATGTTCACTATAAGAACCGCTTGGGATAATCCAAGATACAGAAGGGAGAGAAGCATTTTTCACGTCAAAGTAGAATTGAGAAATATCTTGAATATTTTTCAATTGATTACTTTTAATAACAGTATCAAAATGAGGAAGAGGATTCCAAATGCTTGGTGTTGATGGTGTTAGCCTCGGTGAGGCACAGTCATCTACATCTTCACCACAAGTTGGCAACTGTAACAGTTTTTGTTTTTGGGTTATGACTTCCTTTGGAACCCCATTGATATAATATTTCCAACTAATACCACTTTTATGCAGCAAATATGTGATATCAGTCCAAGCATAATTGTAGGGAACACCAATTTCACTTTCACAACTTAAAGGGAGATTTATTTTTTTGCAGCGAGCTGACCAAGCAGAGACCATAAACACATGAGAGGGTAGACTCCACGAAGCGATAGACTCAAACATTCGATCCTGTAGCACAAAATTTAGTGCATAATTCCAATAATTCGGAATTTCTTGACGGTTATGGTAACCCATAACAGTTTCAGGATAGAGGCGTCTTGCATGAACTGCATTCTTAACAAATCCATTCATCTTACCATCATTAACTGCAACTTCTGAAGATGCTGCATCATGTGGCCCTCCATAATCAATATCAGAAAGACTATGGAAAGGTTTAATACATTCACCAGTTGCAGGATGACGATTACAGACAGTTGGAATACCATCTTTCATTGGAATACCATCAGCACCTGGAAATGTACCAAAATAGCTATCAAATGAGCGGTTTTCCTGCATGATTATAACTATATTTTTTATTTTTTCTCGAAAAATTGTTGACTCATAGTCTATTGCTTGTGTATTTTTATGCAATTTAACATCAGATTTTACGACCTCTTTAAAAGTTGGCAACAAATCAAAAAAACTTACCATAAAAAATGTTAGCGATAAAGCAAACAGCGAATAAGACAAACTAAACACAAGTACGCGATTTTTATTTATAAACATTTTTATTTCTCAAAAAATTTAGCAATCAAGAAATTTAATATCTTCGCAAAAATGTAAATAATTTAAATAAATTTATTCGATAATGATAAAGTCTTAAATCAATTTAAGCTAAAACTCGTTACATATATAGCAGCCCTAAATCAGTTGTAGAAATCCGAAAACTTTGCCAGACAGGCACTCTAGCGCTAAAGAAATCCCAATTTTTATGAATCATCTAGGACTGCTACTATAGTTCTATTGCGCTTTTTCCATAGCTTTCAATACTATATCAAATACTCTTCCAAAACCTTTAGACCCACCTTGGCTTGTAGTTCCATAAAAATGCCCCTGTTTAACCTGAGTTAAACTTGCATAAGGTGCAGAGCCATTGTCACCATGAAAGGAAACAATCGTGGTCAACTTTCCCAGAGAAGTTAGGCGAAATACTGAACCCATTCTATAAGTTCCACCAGATTGGGTTGTACCATAAAAATTTCCTTCACTATCCTGAACTAGTTCAGCATAAGGATAGGCCCCATTAATGCCTGAGAAATCAATAAGATTAGTAATTTTTCCTGATGGGGTTAAACGAAAGACAGTTCCTCTTTTATAAGCTCCACCATAAACTGTTGTGCCGTAGAAGTTCCCATCCCTAGCTTGAATCAATTTGGACGTCGGGTTAGAACCAGTCTCAGAGCTAAAGAAAACCAGAGTAGTCAGTATACCTGTTCGGTTTATACGAAACAAAGTGCCCGAATTAAGTAACCCTCCATAAGAAGTGGTACCATAGAAATTCCCATCCTTAGCTTGGACTAATCCACCAATTGGATTTGCTCCACTATGATTATGACCGTTAAACTCTATAAGAGTAGTAAAATAACCTAGTCTTGTTAATCGGAATATAGTACCTCTAGCATAACTTCCACCGCTTTGAGTTGTTCCATACAAATCTCCGTTTTTATCTTCTAGCAAAACACCTGCTGGAGCTATACCGTTTAGATAACTAAAGCTAAACAGGGTTGTAATCTTACCAGCATAATTTAAACTAAATATGGTTCCACAACCACCTTCTACAGGACAGTCCTTATTGTTTCCACCTCCAAGTGTTGTGCCATAAAGCTTTCCATCTTCACCTTTAATTAAACCAGCATAGGGATAAGCTCCATTAAAACCCTTAAAGCTTGCAACTACAATCATTTTACCTTTAGAGTTTATATAAAAGATGGTGCCCTTGTTGTAATATCCACCAAAACGGCTCGTTCCATAGAAGTTACCATCCTTGCCTTGAACTAGAGTTGCGTAAGAAGAAGATCCATTTTTTCCGTTAAAGTCACCAATTACATTTACAGATAAAGCCTGTTGATTTCTATGCAAAAACTGACTACTTTGCTTGGCATTTTTG
>JBAVRC010000952.1:0-2983 GCA_049694615.1 Thermosynechococcaceae cyanobacterium
ACCAGCTTTGCCGGTAAGTCTCCCAGCGGCAACGGCTTCGATATCTTACTGTGTGCCTCTGGGGCTGGGGTTGCGCTGTCTCTGATTGCCCAGATCGGCGAACAGGTGGACTACCTCCGCTTTATGCCGGACTTAACCGAGCGCAATAAAACCAAGTGGTGGACGGCTGTGATGGCGGCAGGTCCAGGTTGGGTCATTTTAGGGGCATGGAAGCAGTGGGCGGGGGCCTTTTTTACCGCGATCGCCGTTAAAGCAGGGGTCGATATTGCCAAGGCCAACGAACCCATCCACATGTACATCGAAGGGTTTAAGGCAATATTTGGCGACCCAACTATCTATATGGCCTTGGCCACCTTCTTTGTGATTTTGTCCCAGGTCAAAATCAACGTCACCAATGCCTATTCCGGCTCCCTCTCGTGGTCTAACTTTTTCTCCCGGCTTACCCATGCCCATCCGGGGCGGGTGGTTTGGCTGGTGTTTCACCTGATCATTGCCCTGGTGCTTCAGGAAATGGGGGTATTCGATGTCTTGCTATGGGTGTTGGGCTTTTATTCCAACGTGGCGATCGCCTGGGTGGGCGCATTGGTAGCCGACTTGGTCATCAACAAACCCCTCGGCTTAAGCCCCTCCTACATTGAGTTCAAACGCGCGCACCTGTATAACTTCAACCCCGTCGGGTTTGGAGCCATGACCGTCGGGTCTGTGGTCTCTGTGATAGCCTTCTTCGGCTTAATGGGACCTGCCGCCCAAGCCTTTTCTACCTTTATTGCCTTGGGGTTGGCCTTTGTGCTTTCACCCATTCTCGCAGTCGTGACCAAAGGCAAATACTACATTGCCCGCGAAGATATCCATTTCCGCGACAACCCAGACGTAACTGGGTTAACCCAATGTTCCATTTGCGAGTACGAGTACGAACGGGAAGATATGGCCTACTGCCCTGTGTATCAAGGGTCCATCTGTTCCCTCTGTTGCAGTCTGGATGCCGAATGCCACGACGCCTGTAAAGTTGCACCGCAACCCTAAGGGTAAGGGTGCACGACTGTGCGCCCTGATTGGGATGTATTGAACCGTTATTGAGGAGAACTGTATGCCGAAAACCTTATTCAAGGTCGATTTGACCAAACCCATGGATCAGCAAGAGTTGCCAGGGCATAATCGCTGGCATCCCGATATCCCGGCGGTAGTGTCGGTGAATCCGGGGGATGTGTTTCGGATTGAGTGCAAGGATTGGACCGATGGTCAAATTAAAGATAACGACAGCCCCGATGATGTGCGCGATGTCGATCTGTCCGTGGTGCATGTTCTGAGTGGTCCGATTTGGGTGAATGGGGCCGAACCAGGGGATATCTTGGTTGTAGATTTGCTGGATATTGGTGCCCTTCAGGGCGACGAGTGGGGCTTTACCGGCATCTTCGACCAAAAAAATGGCGGTGGCTTTTTGACCGATCATTTTCCCAACCCCGCTAAGGCCATTTGGGACTTGCAGGGCATTTACACCTCCTCGCGCCATATTCCAGGCGTGAAATTTGCCGGAATCACCCATCCCGGCCTGATTGGCTGTGCCCCATCCCATGACCTGCTGGCGAAATGGAACCAGCGGGAAGCGGAGCTAATGAACACCCAACCCGATCGCCGCACCTATGGGGCCGGAATTAATATCGACGGTGTGCCAGTCCTAGCAGCACTCCCCAACCCGACCAATGCCATCTTGGGCACTTTGCCCGCATCCGACTACGATCGCGTTGCTGCCGAAGCCGCACGGACTGTCCCCCCCCGCGAACATGGCGGCAACTGCGATATTAAAAACCTCTCCAAGGGCACACGCATCTACTTCCCGGTCTATGTGGAAGGGGCCAAACTGTCCATGGGCGATATCCACTTCTCTCAAGGAGACGGCGAAATTTCTTTCTGCGGAGCCATTGAAATGTCCGGCTATATCGACTTACATGTCGATATCATCAAGGGCGGGGTTGAGAAATACAGCATGGTCAATCCCATCTTTAAACCCGGCCCCGTGGAACCGCGCTATTCCGAATACCTGGTCTTTGAAGGTATTTCCGTGGATGAGTTCACGGGCAAGCAGTATTTCATGGATGTTCACATTGCCTATCGTCGGGCTTGCTTGAATGCCATTGAATATCTCAAGAAGTTCGGTTTTACCGGGGAACAAGCTTACTTGCTCCTCAGTTGTGCCCCGGTGGAGGGTCGGGTGAGTGGCATTGTGGATGTCCCCAATGCCTGTTGTACCTTGGCCATCCCGACGGAGATTTTTGACCAAAATATTCTGCCCGTGTAGGGGTGCCCCTGGGCCTGAAGGCGTTGATGATTGCTAGTAAAGGGACTGTCTCGTTATGCCGCTCTATGAGTTTCGTTGCAACACCTGTGGCCCCTTCGAGCTGTGGCGGGCGATCGCCGAGGCCAGTACTCCGGCAGAATGCCCCACCTGTCAGATCACTGCTCGACGGATTTTTTCAGCCCCAGCGGTGAACTTATCCGGGGCGCTGCGATTTACGCGCGAATCGCCCGAACCGCAACGGGTCAAACGGTCCGTCGATCCAGATGCCCGAACGCGACCCCGCAGTCATGGCGGTCGTCCGTGGATGATTGGGCATTAGTCCACCTGTTGGCTTGAAGGGCGGGTTAGGCACGCCGTTGAGTCGCAGGTTAAGAATTTGTCAGGAAAAGTAGACTTTTACGTCAAGCTCAGAAACGCTGTTGTTCGTGTTTCTGGGCTTTTTATCTTGTGTTTAAATCCAGACAAACCAGACTGGATGCAGGTTTTAGCCAGCAGCGGTCCAGACTAACCGCAGGTGCCGCTGCGGTTTCCAGATGCATAAGATTGAGAATTATAAAAAAGAACAAACGGTATCAAATTTATCAGATAGATTAGGAATAAGGTCAACAGATTTGGGCATCAAGGTTCTTCGTTCCATTCAATAAACGGAATACAGCGTCTCCCTTTAAGTGCTCCGTCTACGTCAAC
>JBAVRC010000953.1:0-11076 GCA_049694615.1 Thermosynechococcaceae cyanobacterium
GGTTAGGATTCAGAAGAAACATCAGCTATAAACTTAGAAGTTTTCTACCACTGCAAGTTCCCCGAATCATCGGTTTTGGGTTGGGATAGGGAATCCAGGCGATTACTTGAGAAACTGGATCTTTTTGCCTATTAGTCTAGGGTACCCGGAATAGAGGGTAGGGCGATCGCCCATACAAAAAAACGAACCGTTGGGCACGGTTCGGTACTTGGGTTATGAAAACAACAAGACAAGGCTTAATCTAAGCCAATACAGTAAAACTGTTTTGTATTTAAGCGAATTTCACCATAATCGGGAACCCAAGCCAGCCATTCGTCCAAGGCGACTTGGCAGATTAAAAGTGCTTCGTCAAAACTGTAGGGCGAAGGGAGTTGCAGCAGCTTAACCCAGGTGTTGGCCTGTAACCGAGGGGCACAGGGAAGCTGGGTGGCCGGAGAAGATGACACGGACGACCGCGATGCCAGAATCGTTCCCATGAGCAAACCTAAATTCTGTAATCTAGACTACAAAAATACAGCGCTGACGGCAATGGATTGTCGCATAATGTAACGTACGTCACTATTTTTTGTCGCTCATTCTGGTTCAGACTGCCACGGAAGGCTGATCGGTCAGGCAACCATCCTCCAGGTAGGCGATCCGATCTGCAAAGCCTGTAATTCGATGGTCGTGGGTGGCCAAAATAACGCTACAGCGATGTTCCGTGGCAAGTTGTCGGAGGAGCTTGATCACGATTTGGCCATTCTCGGCATCGAGGGCGGCGGTCGGCTCATCGGCAATGAGGAGATCGGGTTGTCCTGCTAAAGCCCGTGCGATACTCAGGCGCGACTGCTGTCCCCCCGACAGTTGATGGGGCAGGTGTTTGGTGCGATCGCCCAAGCCCACAGCATCCAGAAGCTCGGTAGCTGTTTTTCGAATCGCTGGACCGCGCACACCCTTAAGCCGCACGGCCACTTCTACATTTTCCAAAGCGGTTAGTGCGGCTAACAGGTTGGCTTCCTGGAACAACATGCCAATATGACGCAAGCGAAATTGGGTGAGTTGCTGGCGAGACATGTGGGTAATGGTTTGCCCTAACAAGTTGACTTGGCCATCTGTGGGGGTCAGTAACCCTGCCAAAATCATCAATAGGGTTGTTTTGCCCGCTCCCGCTGGTCCCATGATCATCTGAACGATGCCCCTGGGAACGTCCCAATTGACTTGCCTCAGTGCCTGAATATGCAGGGTTTGCGGTTGATAAATGAAATCAAGGCCAACGGTGACAACAGCAGGGGCAAGAGGGGCGTCGGAGACACTGACCTGCTCATCAGCAGTCGATTTAAACATCGTTTCCAGTCCCTCCAACTGCAACTTAGGGGTGCAACGGTTTCGTTACTCTAATTGTCTGTGGTTGACTCAGGCTGGCAATGGGTTGCACATGAACTGTAATGCTTCAGAGGGTTTACGGCAACCCTTGCTCAGCTAACATCAGCCGTAGAGCTGACCGCCAATGGAGCGGCGGCTGACTCAAAAAAGGTAAAATCTCCTGGCAAGACAACACCGAATAAGCAGGCCGCTGCGCTGGGGTAGGATAGTCCGCTGTGGTAATGGGTAAAACCTGCTCAATTTGCAAGGGCATGTTCAAGGCGCGGGCTTCTTCAAAAATGGCCACGGCAAAGTCGTACCAGCTTGCCACACCGCTATTCGTGAAGTGATAAATCCCAGCCGGTGCGGCTTCCGTGTCTAGGGTTTGGGTGAGATGGGCGATCGCCTCGGCAATGGATCGAGCCCAAGTCGGGGTGCCGATCTGATCGGCCACGATTTTAAGTTGGGATCGCTCTGCACCGAGCTTCAACATCGTTTTGACAAAATTGCTTTTGCCGTAGGTGCCATAGACCCAAGCGGTGCGGATAATCCAATGGCGATCGCAATGGGCCTGAATCCCCTGTTCGCCCGCTAATTTCGAGGCCCCGTAAACACTCATAGGACGGGCCGGATCCTGGGGGTGGTAGGGAGACCCTTTTGTGCCGTTGAACACATAATCCGTGGACAGATGGATCAGTTGTGCGTTGAGGGTTTGGGCCACTTGGGCGAGTTGGGTGGGGGCGATCGCATTGATGGTATAGGCCAGTTCCAGTTCGGATTCGGCCCTGTCTACGGCGGTATAGGCAGCGGCATTTACAATCGCATGGGGTCGATAGGGTTCCAGAATGGCAGGAATACGCTCAGGCTGACTTAAGTCCAGGGTCTGTCGATTGAATAAGATCAATTCGCCTAGGGGATGTAGCGCCTGTTGCAGTTCCTGACCAACCTGGCCGTCAGCGCCAATGAGAGCAATCGTGGGCATAAAACAAGGGCGTTAGAATTTTTTGAAATCGCTGAGCCAGTCCAACATCAGGGGATTGACCAGCTCCGGTCGTTCATCGTGGGGACAATGTCCTGTATCGGGAATGGGGATAATCTGAAACTGGGGCTGATCGCCCGTCTCAGCCATGGTTGACCATTCCTGAAAAACTTGAGCGCCCTGGATGGGCGTCCAAGGGTCAGCAGCACCCCATAAGACTAACAACGGCTGACGAATTTGCGGTAACAGTTCGGCAATGCGTGGACCGGGCGGGGCTGTGATAATTGAGGCAAATACCTTCTGGGCTTTGCGATCGCAGGTTGGCGCATAAATTAAATCCACCAACTCGTCGGTAATGGCATCGGGATTCACATAGACCTGCCCCAGGGTCTTGCGAATTCGCTGTTTCTGACGGATTTGGTTAAACAGCATAGGGCCGATCAAGGGACCACCGGCTAAGCGCGCTAACAGTCCCATCAACAAGCGGAGGGGTAAGTTCAATTCTTCAGGGCGATGATTGAGACCTCCTGCCACGTTGAGTACGATCCCACCAATGGCCATGTCGGGATACTGGGCCAAGAGCATCAAACACAGCAATGCACCAATCGAGTTGCCCACCACCACCATCGGCTGCCGGATTTGGTCCCGCCAAAAATCCCGCACCAGTTCTTGCCAAAGATTTAGGGAATAATCTAGGGCTGGTTTGTCCGAGGCACCGAACCCCAATAAATCCAAGGCATAGACCCGATACCCTGCCTCAGCCAGCACGGGAATATTTTTGCGCCAATGAGCGTAGGTTGCACCAAACCCATGGATCAGTAACAAGGGGTTTCCCTCCCCCATGACCGTATAGGCCACATCAAAGCCGCGCCATTGCCAAACCCGTTGTGGCAATGGTTCAGATAAAGAAGAAGGACGAAACGTCGCTGTCACCGTTACAGACTCAGTCATGGGTAAATTCATTTTCAAGAAAAACGAGAGGTTGTTACAACAACCTCTCGTCCCATTATGAGGTCTTAGCCTGGATTCAGGGAATGTTGGGTGCTATCGGAGCAACCGTTATGGCAGGGCGATAAATCGATAACAGCAAGTTTCCTGAGTTAGATGACTCAGTTAACGCGGTTAAAGGGTCGGTTGCTAATGCTGTTGCGGTGAGGGTGCGGGCTTGTGCGACCACCCGAACCGATTCTTGAATCTGAGCGGCAACGGCCACGGTTGTTGGGTCGTAGGTTTGGGTGGCCAGCTTGGGGTAAACCCCGATGGCAACGATGGGAATCAACAGGCAAACAGCAATGAAGACTTCCCGAGGTTGGGCATCCATCCAGTAGGACTTGGCTTGCTCAGGCAGGCTAGAGTTGCCGTAAAACACACGGCGTAGCATGGACAGCAGATAGATGGGGGTCAGGATTAACCCTACAGCCGCCAACAATGTAATGGCGACCTTGAACGGGGCACTGTGGATGGGGCTACTGGCTAAGCCGAGGAAAATTGTGATTTCGCTGACAAATCCGCTCATTCCAGGCAGTGCCAAGGAGGCCATTGTCCCAGCAGTAAACAGGGCAAACACCTTCGGCATGGCCTTGGCCACTCCGCCCATTTTGTCGATGAGCAAGGTGTGGGTGCGCTCGTAGGTCACACCCGCCAGGAAGAATAAGGCGGCAGCAATGAGACCGTGGGAAATCATTTGTAGCACAGCGCCGCTAAACCCGACTTCGGTGAGAGCCGCAATGCCAATCAATACAAACCCCATGTGGGAGATGGACGAATAAGCCAGACAGCGCTTGAGATTGCCTTGACTAAAAGCGGTCAGAGCCCCGTAGACAATATTAACCACCCCTAAGACGGCCAACATGGGCGCTAAATAAATATGGGCATGGGGCAACATCTCCACATTCATGCGGATCAGGCCATAGCCTCCCATTTTGAGCAACACCCCAGCCAAAATCATGGAAACGGGCGCTGACGCTTCGCCGTGGGCATCGGGAAGCCAAGTATGCAGGGGGAAAATCGGCAGCTTGACGCCAAAGGCAATGAGGAAGGCGACGTAGCTGAGTAACTCGAAGGGCAGAGAATAGTGTTTCTGGGACAAAACGGTCATATCGAAGGAGATTGCGTCCCCTGCAAAGGCCATTGCCAAGCCAGCCAACAGAATAAAGATGGACCCTAAGGCCGTGTAAAGAATAAATTTTGTGGCAGCATAGGCCCGTTTGGGTCCGCCCCAAATGGAGATGAGCAGGTAAACCGGAACCAGCTCGATTTCCCACAAAATAAAGAATAAGAGCAAATCTTGGGCCGCAAACACCCCGATTTGGGCGCTCAAGAGCAGCAACAGCAATCCATAAAACAGTTTGGGTTTATGGGTCACCTTCCAAGCTGCAAAGATGGCCAGGGTGTTCACAAATCCGGTGAGGGCAATTAAGGGCATGGATAACCCATCGGCCCCTAGAGACCAATTCAGGCCAATCTGCGGTACCCAAGGGTATTGCTCGACGAGCTGAAGTCCTGGATTTGAGAAGTCGTAATGTTGCCAGATTGCCCAAACCGTGAGGGCAAAGTCTAAGAAGCCAACCCCTAAGGCATACCAACGTAACGTTTTGCCGTTTTGGTCGGGGATGACCGGAACCAGTAAAGCTGCGATCGCCGGCAGGGCAATCAGGACTGTTAACCAGGGAAATTGATCAACCATTACTAAAACCCCAAGAGGGTGAAAGATTTATAAAAATTTATAATCTGCAATGATTCAACCGATCCAACGATAAAGGCTGGTCGTAAGAGGCACCTTGTCAAAACCGCCGTATTCTATAGAGATTCTGACTACTAAAGTGTCGCGAGAACCGTCCGATTAAGAATTTATACTCAGTATACCCATATTGCGAAATGTTAAGTACGTTTACAAAACTACTTTTTTCGATTACATTGATAGATTTTTTCAAGGTATGGGCTGGATATGGATTGAGATTGTTCAATTGCAGTTGGTCCAGCGCGCAGTTGTTAGGATTTGAGTACCGTCTTTGATGGCTGGAAGCGCCAACCCCTTTACCCATGCCCGCTAAAACCTTAGAACTCTTAGAGTGGTCTCGGCTGACCCACCATCTGTCCACGTTTGCAGGCACCAAGTTAGGTTGTCGGGCGGCAGTGGCGTGGGTACCCCCAGATACTTGGGCGCAGAGTCAATTGCTTTTGCAGCAAACCCAAGAAGCAGTTGCCTTAGACCTGCAGTCGGACGGCTTGAATTTCGAGGGGGTGCAAGATATTGGCCCTGCATTATTGCGGGCAGGTCTACAGGGCGTTTTAAGTGGGGTTGAGTTGGTGCAGATTGCCACCACCTTGGCGGCAGCGCGAGGATTACGACGTGTTATTGATGCGTTCCCAGATTTAGTCCAACTCAATGCCCTGGTGTCAGATCTACGCACATTCCCGGAATTGGAGCAGGAGATTCGCTATTGTATTGACGATCAAGGTGAGGTCACGGATCGGGCCAGCGAGACCTTGGCGGCTCTGCGCGATCGCACCCGACGGCTGCGGCAGCAAGTGCAGCAGATTTTGCAAAGCATTCTGCAACAGAAGGCGGGGGCACTCCAGGAACTGCTGATTACCCAACGGGGCGATCGCTTTGTGTTGCCGGTCAAAGCGGCCCAAAAAGATGCCATTCCCGGGATTGTTCACGACTCGTCAGCCAGTGGGGTGACGCTTTATGTCGAACCGCAATCGACCCTGCAATTGAATAATCAACTGCGGCAGTTAGCCCGTCAGGAGCAAGAGGAGTCGGAACGGGTGCGCCATGCCTTGTCGGCAAAAGTGGCAGGGGTGCAGTTGGAGTTGGAAGGCTTGCTGGCCATTGTGACTCAGCTTGATGTGACCACAGCCCGTGCCCGCTATAGCCTTTGGCTGGAGGGTGCTCCGCCTCGATTGGTGGAAGGTTTGGACCAAGGCATTGTGCTGCGGCAATTGCGTCATCCTCTGTTGCTTTGGCAGCAGCGCCATGAACAGGGGATGGAGGTAGTGCCCATTGATGTTCTGATCCAACCTGATATTAAAGTTGTGGCAATCACTGGACCCAATACGGGGGGCAAGACGGTCACGCTCAAAAATTTGGGGTTGGCGGTGCTGATGGCCAAGGCAGGGTTGTATGTCCCGGCCAAGGAACCCGTCGAATTGCCCTGGTTCGATCAAGTGCTCGCTGATATTGGCGACGAACAATCTTTGCAACAAAGTCTTTCCACCTTTTCCGGGCATGTTCGGCGGATCCAGGGCATCGTGGAAACCCTGACCCCCGGATCTCTGGTGTTGCTAGACGAGGTGGGGGCCGGCACTGATCCCTCGGAAGGCACGGCCTTGGCGATCGCCCTTCTCAAATATCTCGCTGATCAGACTCGGTTGACGGTGGCCACCACCCATTTTGGCGAGTTGAAGACCCTGAAGTATCAAGATGCGCGCTTTGAAAATGCATCGGTAGAGTTTGACGACGCGTCATTGGTGCCCACCTATCGACTCTTGTGGGGGATTCCGGGCCGTTCCAATGCGTTGATCATTGCTCAACGGTTGGGTCTACGATCAGAGATTGTGACTCAGGCTCAAGGGTTGCTTCACAGCGACAATAGCGATCTCAGCGCAGTGATTGCGGATTTAGAACGCCAGCGCCGCGACCAAGAGGGTAAAAATAAATCGGCAGGTCATCTGCTCCAACATGCCGAATTTCTCCACCGCGAGTTGGAACGGAAGGCGGCTGAACTCAAGACACGGGAACGCGACCTGAAACAACAACAAGAACAGGCAGTCCAAGCGTCCATTCAGGCGGCACGAGAGGCGATCGCCCAGGTGATTCGGACCCTGCAACGCGGCCCGCAAACGGCCCAGGCGGCCCAACAGGCAACCCAGACCCTGGAAGGGATCGGGCAGCAACATTTGCCTCGGTCGGCGAAATCGGCCCCCAAGCCAACCCCCTCGAAATTTATGCCCCAAGTGGGCGATCGCATTCGGATTCCCAGACTAGGCCAAACAGCAGAGGTGATTGCGCCAGTGACCGAGGCGGGGGAACTCACGGTGCGACTCGGTGTAATGAAGCTGACAGTCCATTTAACTGAAGTGGAGTCGCTGACGGGGGAAAAGGCGGAACCCATTGTGAAAGCGAAACCGCTTGCCCCACCAACCCCAGAGTCTCAACCGTTGGCCATCCGCACCGCCCAAAACACCGTCGATATTCGGGGCCAACGGGTGGCTGATGCCGAGGTGGTGCTGGAAAATGCGATCGCCGCTGCGACAGATCCACTGTGGATTATTCATGGGCATGGGACTGGAAAACTGCGGCAGGGGGTACAGGCTTATCTCAGCCATCATCCCAGTGTGGAGCGGTTTGAATTTGCCGAACAATCTGATGGTGGAACGGGGGTTACGATTGCCTATTGTCGGACTATACCCGGACATTAGTGGTCCGACTGGGTTTGTGTCTTGTTTAAGCCTTGCAAGCTATACCAGTTTAGAAAAATCCGGGCGACCTGATAGGCCAAGCCGGGGTAACCTTGCTGGATCAACCAGTCCATCAGCGGCTGCAAGGTGCGTTCATTCAAACGTCCGCCCAAGGATAGTCCGCCCCAGAGACACCAGTGCAACCCCGTCATTTGCACCATCATGCGCACGTCCCAGGTCGGGTGCTTCTGATAAAACAGCGCTCCCATCTTGCCGCGCTGGAATTCTTGGTCGATGAGAGAGGGCAATTGCGCGGTGTTAAAGGCTGGATGCCAGTGATAGCCAACTGCCTGCTGTGCTTTGACCAGTTGTAACCCCAATTGCTTTAAGCGCACCCCTAATTCCAGATCTTCCCAGCCATAGAGCGAAAACTGGGTGTCAAAGAGTCCGGCTTTCTCCAGCCAATGTTTCGCAATCATGACATTGCCCGTGGCAAAGTAAGCAGCGGAATAATCCGTCAGTTTGTACGCCGTGGCGGTGGGATCTTCAAAATTAGCGGTATTCACCACCCGTCCGTAGGTGAAGAGGCGATCGCCCCCTAGCCGTTCCTGTGCCCTATGCCATGCCTCCCAGTGCGCCTGCAAAAACGTGGGCGTCACCACCAAATCACTGTCGATAAAAAGGATGAAAGGATAACGGGCTTGGCGGACCCCCAGGTTACGGGCTGCGGCTGGACCGCCATGATCCTGCTGGAGCCATGTCACATGGGGAAGTTGATCAGCCTGTTGCTGGAGCCAAGCCAGGGTTTCATCGGTGGAGCCATCGTCCACTACCACCACTTCATAAGGTGCTTGAAACCCTTGTTGTTCTAGGGCATAGAGACATTTTGCCAGAATAGGCAAACGATTATAGGTCGGAATGACAATGCTAATCGACATGGACAACGGGCTAAGGTCTTCTCCATTATTGATGCCGAGCGCGAAAATTGGGTTCGCACACCCAAAAGAAGTGTGGCTAGGGGTGTGCGCCGGGAAGCGACCTCGTTGATAATAAGGAACGCAGTTGTTGTCGCAAAATCAAAGTCTATGGGACGTGCCAAAAAGGTTGTCTTAGCCTATTCGGGGGGCGTTGATACCTCTGTCTGTATTCCCTACTTAAAACAGGAGTGGGGCGTTGAGTCGGTGATCACCCTGGCTGCCGACTTGGGGCAGGGGGATGAATTAGAACCCGTTCGCCAAAAAGCGCTGCTGGCGGGTGCCGAAGAATCCCTGGTGGCAGATGCGACGGAGTCGTTCATTCAAGACTATGCGTTTGCGGCCCTTCAGGCCAATGCTCTCTACGAAAACCGCTATCCGTTGTCTACGGCCCTGGCCCGTCCTTTAATTGCAAAACTGTTGGTGGAAGCAGCAGAACGCTACGGAGCCGATGCAGTGGCCCACGGTTGTACTGGGAAAGGCAACGATCAGGTGCGCTTTGATGTGTCCATTGCGGCCTTAAATCCCGACCTGAAGGTGTTGGCCCCGGCACGGGAATGGGGTATGAGTCGGGAGGAAACCATTGCCTATGGCGAACGGTTTGGTATTCCATCCCCGGTGAAAAAATCTTCGCCCTATAGTATCGATACCAACTTGCTGGGTCGCAGCATTGAGGCAGGTCCCCTAGAAGATCCTTGGTATGAACCGCTAGAAGAGGTCTATGCCCTGACCACGGCGATCGCCCAAACCCCCGATGACCCAGACTATCTCGAACTGGAGTTTGCCCAAGGCATTCCAGTTGCGATCGATGGGGAGACGCTCAGCCCGGTTGCCTTGGTGCGTCGCCTCAATGAACGGGCGGGACGGCACGGCATTGGTCGCATCGATATGATTGAAAATCGTTTGGTGGGCATTAAATCCCGCGAAATTTACGAAGTGCCGGGGCTATCGGTTTTGATTCAGGCCCACCGCGAACTTGAAAGTCTCACCCTGACTGCCGATGTGAGTCATTACAAACGTGGCATTGAAGAAACCTACAGTCAGCTTATTTATAACGGACTCTGGTATAGTCCCCTTAAACAAGCCCTAGACGGTTTTATTCGGCAAACCCAAGCGCGGGTGTCTGGGACGGTGCGACTGAAGTTCTTTAAGGGAACCGCCACCCATGTGGGACGGCGATCGCCCAACTCCCTCTACACCCCTGACTTGGCCACCTATGGCAGCGAAGACACCTTCGACCATAAGGCGGCTGAAGGCTTTATTTATGTTTGGGGGTTACCGACCCGCGTGTGGTCGCAAAAACGCCGCGAACAGGGAGTTTGAGGGTAGCTTTCACGTCCTATGGTCAAACCACAGCATCAGCCGATTATGACGGCCATTGGCTTTAGCAAGTGGAGCCAACGGTTAGGGGCGGCTGCGTTGCTGGCAGGTCAGGTGTTGGTGCATCTGCTGCAAGGCAAAATTCACCGTCGTAATACCGTGGAGCAGATGTCCATTGTGGGGCCAGAGTCGATGCTGGTTGCACTTTTGACAGCAACGTTTGTGGGGATGGTGTTTACAATTCAAGTGGCACGGGAGTTTATTAACTTTGGGTTGGGCAGTGCGGTGGGCGGTGTCCTAGCCTTAGCGTTAACCCGTGAACTCGGCCCGGTTTTAACCGCAGTCATTTTGACCGGGCGTGTCTGTTCAGCCTTTGCCGCCGAAATTGGCACCATGCGAGTGACGGAGCAAATTGATGCCCTCCAGATGCTCAGTACGGATCCGGTGGATTATTTGGTGGTGCCGCGACTGATTGCCTGCTGCGTCATGTTGCCCATTCTGACGGTCTTTTCTTTGTTGTCTGGGATTAGCGGCGGGATGGGCGTTGCTGCACTCCTCTATGGGATTCCGGTCAATGTGTTTCTGGACTCGGTGCAAAGTTTTTTGGACTTGTGGGATCTGTGGAGTGCGTTGATCAAAGCGATGGTCTTTGGGGCCATTATTGCGGTGATTGGATCGAGTTGGGGCCTAACGACAACGGGCGGGGCAAAGGGGGTCGGTCAATCCACGACGGCGGCAGTGGTGACAACGTTACTGTTGATTTTTGTGAGCAATTTTTTCCTGTCTTGGGTCATGTTTCAGGGTGTGGGGAGTTCAGCCCTTCGTCAGTTTTAAAGCCGATTAAACCCCGCAGATTGGGGTGTCAGTTTAAGCCGGGGTGCGATTCGTTGTTACCCCTTTTTCTCAGAGTGGGTGGCTTCAGACTGGGGATGAGTCCATAAAACATCCTCAGGCACAAGGTTTAGATACTGAATGGTCTCATCTATGATTTGGGAAACCGATGGCTCATTCGGTTGCACACACAACTCTATCCCCTGAACAGGCGATCGCTTGTGG
>JBAVRC010000954.1:0-7867 GCA_049694615.1 Thermosynechococcaceae cyanobacterium
GAACAATCTCCATCTAGGCAATCCCAAAATTCATCTCCGCCTGCAGTATCGGCTGTATCAAGGGATGCCCAGCGGAAAACAGCGAGTTACTAAACTGTATCGAACCATGTCGAGAGGTTACAAAATCCATACATCCTTGACATTTCGTTTAAGGGCGATCTTTTTGGGGAAAAGCTGATACACACTCGGATTAGAAACTATCACCCTGAAATGACGGCCATGACACTTCTTTCAACCCACCTCCATCAAGAAATTCAACAAGCAGTTGAATCAGCTCACGATGTCTGTCAAACGACTGGTTCTACATCGAGTGCCTGTGCCGTTGCATGGGATATTGTTGAGGAATTACATGCTGCGGTGGCCCATGCTCGGTCTAAAGGTCCCCAAAATAGCCTTGAGGAATTCTGCAACAACAACCCTGATGCCGTCGAAGCGCGCATCTACGATATTTAGGTCTTCCTAGCCTCTAAAAGGCCCATAGAGCGCATGATGACGAATATAATCGGCGATCGCCGGAAGGGTTGTCTCGCGATCTGGACTTTGACGGTATTCCGTCGAAGACACATTGGGTCCCATAAAGGTTGCCATCTGCAAACGTCCGCCGAGTTCGCGAACTGCCTTGAGATTGGCCTCCGTCACGGGCGTTCCCGGTCGGGGCACAATCAAGATCTCGATTAAGGTCAATAACTCCTGCACCTGATACCAGTGCGGCAAAGACCCCACCACATCCGAACCAACTACTAGCGTCAGCCCATCTTGGGGCCATTTTTGCTGCGCCTTCTGGACAGAGTTCAAGGTGCGCGCATCGCTGAGAGACGGACAGAGTCTCACATTGGGGACAGACCGTCCCAGGTGCTCAATGAGCAATTCCAGCATCGCCTGTCGATGTTGCAGAGGGGTTTGCTGCTGTTTAAACGGATTATCCGCAGCCCAAACTACAACCCAATCGAATTGGGTTGCCAACCATTCGAGAATGGCCTGATGCCCATACGTGGGCGGGTCGGCACTGGTTCCAAAAAGTGCAATATGCGCCATAGTCTCTATATTATTGGCGCGATGGAACATTCACGGTAGCGTGTCACGTCAACTGAGCCGCAGCGGTCTCATTTTTTGCTTTTGCGTGAAGTGAAGCGACGAATGATAAGATGTCCGAAGCTTAAAGCTCAATCAACATTTTGTAGACAAACTACGTAGAGTGCATCCATGGTGTCATTTGGAACAGTCGGCCTACGGCGGCAGCGTGTCTTTAATGTTCAAGTTATTGGCGTCGTTTCTTCCCTAACCCTAGCTTTGTTGTCTGCGACCGTCGCCCAGGCCCAAAAGGCCGGAGACTTTAGTGGCGTCGGCTCAGGACAACCCACTACGCCTGGGAATGTGGAAATCTTAAGTCCCTCTGCTGGTCAAGGGGGACTTTTTAGTCTGGATGCCGCAAAACGACTTATGTCAGAGGCACAAGGGGCTGTTGCCTCGCAAAACTACAGCTTGGCCTCCTCAAAACTGCAAGATGCGCGTCAAGTTGCGAACCAGTTATCCAACTTTTATCAGGCTTTAGCGGCATCGTTCTTAGGGGTCGATAATCGAGCCTCTGATAGCTTACGTCGCAAAGCCCTTGATACAGCCACGATTCGGGATCAGTCCACCTATCAACTGGGCTTGGTCTACCGTGCCCAAAATAAAGTTGAACAAGCCATTCCGCTATTCATCGAAATTATTCGGAGTCAGAGTCCCAGCCGGGATTTAGGGCAAAAATCCTATCAGCAATTGTTTGAGCTTGGCTTTGTGGATGTCCCCTACCCTCGCACACAAACCCCGGCCTCGGCCCCAGCTCCAGGAAAGTAAACTTTAAGAGAGGTAACATAAGAGATGTGTCCAGCGAGGTCGCCTGATGATAACGCCAGATGAAATCAAGCAGTTGATCCGAAGTGGTTTACCTGATGCCAATGTTCAGGTTCAAGACTTGACAGGAGGAGGAGACCATTACCAGGTCATTGTCGTTTCGTCCGCGTTTGCCGGAAAGTCCTTGGTTCAGCAACACCGCCTTGTCTATGGAACCGTTAATCAGGCCATGGCGACGGATCAAATTCATGCCTTTGCGCTTAAAACCTATACCCCTGAAGCATGGGCTGAGGTTGGTGAAGCAGCGATCGCCCCTTAACGACACAACATTTTGAACCTGTTGAAGAAACCTTAAAGGAAACGTTCTCATGACACCTGAACTGCAAGCCCGGATTGATACGTTGGTCCAAAACAACAAAGTGGTTGTGTTTATGAAGGGGTCCAAGTTAATGCCCCAGTGCGGTTTTTCTAACAATGCGGTTCAAATCCTGAATTCCTTAGGGGTTCCCTACGAAACCGTGGATGTTCTGGCGGATGGCGACATTCGTCAAGGGATTAAGGAGTATTCCAACTGGCCCACCATTCCCCAAGTTTTTATTAACGGGGAATTCATCGGTGGCTCGGATGTTCTCATTGAACTGTACCAACAGGGCGAGTTGCAGCAGATGGTAGAAGTAGCTTTAGCGTCTTAACCCTTACGCATCCCTTTCAGATATTCATCTAGGTCATCTCGGCCATCTAGATCCGGCAGAATCAAAGTCTCTCGCTCATTGGCAAGTTTAGGAGGGTTCGAGACTGCTGGTGGGGGAGCTGTATGATCGTTCTTGCTGTTCAATGGCGACGGGGGTGTCGGTTGCGAATCCTCCTCAGGTGGGGGATCTGACGAGGGGGGCGTCGCTACTGTAGTGTTTTTATGGTCCTGCATCAACGTTTTGAGTAGATTGCGGCTGGACTCGAGATAGGACGCAGTATTTTGTTGTAATCCGCTCCGTTCGGGCACAACAATTTTCTGCATGAGATATTCAATCGTTTCTTCTTTAATCCAGCCTCGCCGTACCAAAACTTCACCAAATCGGAGTCCGGTGGTGAGTTGGTCAGCTAGGGCAACTTCAATTTGCGTGTCGGTTAAAAGGCCCGCTTCAACCAAATAATCGCCCAGTCGCTTACTTTCAGACAAAGAAGTCTGAGGGTTATTCCCCCTGATCTGACGGTGGGGCATGAACTGATTTAAGTCGTCGTGCCACTTGCATTGAGGACAGTCCCAGTAAACGGGCGGAGTCCGTTCGATTTCAAATTGATAGTTGCACTGCGGGCAGGATCCAGTAAAAAAGGGGTGATGTCGTAGAACCTTCAACTCTTCAATATTGGTGGTTTGAGATAGAAATTCAGCCACCGAGTAACGACGTTTTGGGGGAGGAGTCGATACAGCGAAAGGAGGGTTAGATTTTGGCGCAGTTCCATTGCTCGGGAAGGAAGATAAGGTCTTTTTGGGGGGTGCCTGCGGTTGAGAAAGCGGTTGGCGGTAGGTTGAATTAATAACGGTTGCAGGGTCTTGTTTGACCAGTTCATCTGGGACCAAGGAAAATTGCTGCTTCAGCTTGGCGTCTTTCTGTCCGAGTTCCTGGGTGTACAATTTAACGCGCTTAATCCGTGTTGGACGTAAACGGATTAACAACTGCTGAACCGACTGGAGGAGTGCTTGACTTTTCGAATCTTGCATGGCAACAACCAGCACATGCAAAGCCTCTTCCTTCTGCTTGATTTTGACATGCGCCCCACTGGGGATGAGGTGACGATTTAAGTAAACCGACAGTGCTTGCAGATTCCCCTGTTCTGCCAGTTGAAGAATTTCGTCGCTAGCCTGCTCAGCCACAAATTGCTACCCCAATCAACGTTTCCCAGCTTTATGATACCCAAGCGACCCAATGCAGGAACTCACTGGACCGTAATTTATTTGAATAGAGAATTCAAGATGCGCTGCCAGAACCCCTCTTGACTGTTGCAGGGATCCAAAGGGTTGTCAATGGCGAGGATCGCATCTCGGCCCAGGGAGGGATTTGCGATCTCCAGATCCTAATGCGCCTCATCCTAATAGGTGACTCATTCTATTACAATATGTAAAGCAAATTCATCTGAGTCCTCGAACACATGCGTGTTGCAATCATAGGTGCTGGGTTAGCCGGAATGGTTACGGCTATTGATTTGATCGATGCGGGTCATACGGTGGAACTGTATGAGGCTCGTCCCTTTGTAGGTGGGAAGGTCGGAAGTTGGATCGATGGGGACGGCAACCACATTGAGATGGGGTTGCATGTGTTCTTTTTCAACTACGCCAATTTATTTGAGTTACTCCGCAAAGTGGGCGCGTTTGAGAATTTGCTGCCCAAGGCCCACACCCATACGTTCATTAATCGCGGCGGTCAGGTGGGCGAGTTAGATTTCCGGTTTCCTCTGGGTGCGCCGTTCAATGGGTTGAAGGCGTTTTTCACCACCTCTCAACTCACGCTTCTCGACAAATTCCGTAATGCGATCGCCCTGAGCACTAGTCCAGTCGTCCCCGGTTTGGCGAGTTACGAAGCCGCCATGCAATGGATTCGTGCCCTGGACCACATCAGCTTTGCCGATTGGTTTCGCCGTCATGGGGGCAGCCAGCAAAGCCTCAAGCGTCTCTGGGATCCGATCGCCCTGGCCCTGGGGTTCATCGACACGGAAAACATCTCGGCCCGCTGTATGCTGACCATCTTTTTGATGTTTGCCACCAAAACCGAAGCCTCCAAGCTCAACTTTTTGGCCGGGTCTCCGGCGGAATATTTGCACAAACCGTTGGTGGACTATATTGAAACGCGGGGCGGCAAAATCCAGACCCGCCGACAAACCCGCCAAATTTTGTTTGAGGGCGAAGGGTCCCAGACGCGAGTGACTGGGTTACGCATCGCCAATGGCGAGACCGAAGAGACCATTACCGCTGATGCCTATGTGGCCGCTTGCGATGTGCCTGGAATTCAGCGCTTACTGCCCCCAGAGTGGCGGCAATGGCCCACCTTCGACAACATTTATAAGTTGGAAGCAGTGCCTGTCGCAACAGTGCAATTGCGCTTCGACGGCTGGGTGACCGAACTCAATGACCCCCAAAAACGCCAACAGTTGAAAGAGGCGGCGGGGCTAGACAATCTCTTATATAGTGCCGATGCCGATTTCTCTTGTTTTGCCGACTTGGCCCTCACCAGTCCTAAGGACTATTACCGAGAAGGCGAGGGTTCCTTATTGCAGGTGGTGCTGACTCCCGGTGATCGCTTTATCAAAATGAGCAACGAAGACATTGCCCATCATGCCTTGCAGCAGGTGCAGGATTTATTCCCGTCTTCTAAAGATTTAAAGATGACCTGGTATAGTGTGGTGAAGTTAGCGCAGTCCCTCTACCGTGAAGCCCCTGGGATGGATCCCTATCGACCGGATCAAACAACGCCCATCGCCAACTTCTTTTTGGCGGGCAGTTACACCCAACAGGATTATATCGATAGTATGGAAGGCGCAACGATCTCAGGACGACGCGCTGCCCGTGCCGTTTTGGCCCAAGCAACGGCCTTGCGTCGTGCCCATGAGGCGCTTGCGCTGACGTAAAGATCCCTTAGCGCGAATTTATCGCTATGTCAGACTGGCTTGAACACAGTGCGCAAGTGGAAGTGCCGCTTCCTGTTACTTCGGTGTGGGACTTGTGGTCCGATCTCGAACAAATGCCCCAGTGGATGCGGTGGATTGAGTCGGTCAAGGTTTTGGACGAGCAACCCGAACTGTCGCGGTGGAAGTTAGCCAGCGGCAATTTTGAATTTACCTGGCTCTCCCGCATCTTGAAGGAGATCCCCCATCAAATTATTCAATGGGAATCGGTCGATGGGTTACCCAATAAAGGGGCCATTCGGTTTTATGACCGCAAGGCCGAAGGCAGCATTGTCAGACTCAGCGTAGGGTATAAGATACCCGGTATTTTGGGGGTGATGGACCATTTATTTTTAGGCAAAGTGGTGGAATCCACGCTCCAAGCCGATATGAATCGGTTTCGGGAGTACGCAATCAAACAGGTTCCAAGCCCTTGAACACGCCCCTTTCAGTTCATGGATACCCCAACCCTAGATCGGATTGAAATTTTTCCCATCAAGTCTCTAGATGGGGTCGTTCTCCCGCAGGTCACCGTTCTGCTCAGTGGTGCCCTACAAGGCGATCGCCAGTATGCCATTTTTGACAGCCAAGGTCGCTTTGTCAACGGTAAAGCCAATCCCTTGGTCCATCAACTGCGCACAACCTTTAACCCGGAATTGACCACGGTCACCTTGAACAGGGACTCCGAACCGGGCGAAACGTTTTCGCTCTTGGCCCCATGCACTGAACTCAATGCATGGCTCAGTCACTATTTTGGTCAATCGGTGACGGTTCAAGCCAACACGGAGATGGGCTTTCCTGACGATACCCAAGCCTCCGGTCCCACGGTGATCAGTACGGCGACCCTGGCGGAAATCGCCCAATGGTTTCCTGATCTCGATCTGCCGGAAATTCGGCGTCGCTTCCGCACAAACCTGGAACTTGCAGGTGTCCCCGCCTTTTGGGAGGAACACCTCTATGGAGAGGGCGATCGCCCCCAACCCTTTCGCATCGGTCCGGTTGAACTTCTGGGCATCAACCCCTGTCAACGCTGTGTGGTTCCCACGCGCAATAGCTTAACGGGCGATCGCGATCAAACCTTTCAGGCGAAACTTATCCGCAACCGCCAAAACACGTTACCGGACTGGGTACCGCGATCGCGGTTCAACCATTTTTATAAACTAGCCGTCAATACTCGCCTTGCCACTAATGCCCAGGATTTAATCCTGAACGTTGGAGATCAGGTTGAGTACCTTGTTGATTAGTTATTGCCAAACCACTTTTGGGCATTAAGGCGTTGCATCACGCCAAACACTAACAAGTCCAAGGTGACTTTGCGTTCATCGATTAAAAACGGCTCGATGGTACTGGTTGGGGTTGAACCCGTTGTACAAGAAAACGCCCGTTGGGACTTGATATCCCCCTGGGGGAAATAAACGGTAAACTGCCGCTGACCGTTCAGCCATTGGCCTGCCACTTGATTATTGCCAAAAGACAGCTTGAGGTCAGTAATTTCTTTGGCGGCAAAGGCTTTTTCCAGAGCAGGCAAATAGTCTTGGGCAATAAAGTCGCCAAAGGGTTTGTCCTCCGGGGCGGCTTTCTTCGCTGCTGGTGCTTTAGCTGCCTTTTCAGTCGGCTTTTCAGACTGTTCAGCGGACTGGGTTGTGGTGTCTTCTGCCATAGCGCTTTTGGTTAACCCCCTGCGATCGCTGGAATAATGCTGACTTCATCGCCATCCTGGAGCGGCGTTCCTTTGCCGTCTAGGAAGCGAATATCTTCATTATTGACATAAAAATTGACAAAGCGGCGCAATTCGCCTTGATCATCGCATAACCGTGCTTTAATACCGGGGCAACTTTGATCCAGAGACTCCAAAAGCTCCGAGATGGTACTGGCTTGACAGTCCAACGTTGCCTGATCGTTCGTCAATTTTTGCAGCGGGGTGGGAATTAAAACCTTAACAGCCATGAATGCAACGGTCCCTCAACACAACGAGAAAAGGCTAACAAAATCAAAAGTCGCTTCAGGTTAAACCAAAACGGGTTGCCATTCCAGCCGATCCAGCATCCGAGAGCGTTCTAGGGCACGCTCAAAGCTGTCTAGCTTCGGTTCAATGGTGAATGGCTCAGAAATGTAGCCCTGTACGGCTTCTATTGTCTTCAACCCATTTCCAGTGATGTAAACAACGGTTTTCTCATCGGGGTCGATTTTGCCTGCTTCAACCAACTTTTTGAGAACGGCAATGGTGGTTCCGCCTGCGGTTTCCGTAAAGATGCCTTCCGTTTCAGCTAGCAACTTCATGCCTTCAATAATTTCTGCATCGGTCACCGACTCGATTTGTCCATTGGTTTTCCGGGCAATATCCAAGGCATACACCCCATCGGCTGGGTTGCCA
>JBAVRC010000955.1:0-2104 GCA_049694615.1 Thermosynechococcaceae cyanobacterium
CCGCCAGTTCCAGGGCATGACGGGGGATGTTTACGGTGCGATCGTGGAATGGACAGAAGTGGTGTGGATGGGATGTTTCAGTCTTTTGACGAAATGATGCAATAGGCGCTACTATATGAAAAATGGGGTTTCATTATATTGATCCCTATGCTATAAGGCCATTCTTAATAAAATGGCGGCAGGCAATTCCAGTTCATCCGCCTGCTGTTGAATACGCCACCACAGATTCTTGAGGGCATTCCCTTCTACTCTTCTTCTCCCTCCCATTGCGGCTGACTGAGATAGTGAATGGTGCTCCTGAAACTGATAGGTGTGTAGATACGCTTGCCTCATCTGTTTGTCAGTCTTTTTACACCGAGCGTTTTTTAGCGGCTAGCTTTTGATTAAAAAGCCTCAGTTTTCGCTATCTTATTTCGGTTGTTTTAATTTTCCCAGTTGGGATTTTTGATTTTTTTGAGATCATGACAGACAGGTTTACTGGATTTATCCTGAACTCAATACAGCGTGTGATTCGGCACTGACCCATAACCTGAGGCGTTTTGGCGGTTGGTGACTGGATCCTATGAGGATTGTGAATGCCAAAACAGATTATTATTGCGGAGCAGCATCGTATTGCTGCTGTTTTTTCAGAAGATCAGATTCAAGAATTGGTGGTTGCCACGGGGCAACACCAAGTCAGCGATATTTACCTCGGCATTGTTGAAAATGTCCTGCCTGGCATTGATGCAGCCTTTGTCAATATTGGCGATGCGGAACGGAACGGGTTTATTCATGTCAGCGATCTGGGTCCGCTCAAACTCAAAAAATCGGCTGGAGCCATCACGGAATTGCTAGCACCCCAACAGAAGGTGCTAGTCCAAATCATGAAGGAGCCAACGGGCAATAAAGGACCGCGACTGACGGGCAATATTTCTTTGCCGGGACGGTATTTGGTCCTCATGCCCAATTCCAAGGGGGTCAACTTGTCCCGTCGCATTCGCGACGAAGACGAACGCAATCGGCTTCGTGCCCTCGGCATTTTAATTAAGCCGGCTGGGATGGGGCTTTTGGTGCGCACCGAAGCGGAAGACATGTCCGAAGAGGCCATCATTGAAGATTTAGAACTGCTGCAAAAGCAATGGGAATCGATTCAGCAGCAAGCCCTGTCCACCCGTCCTCCTGCACTGCTAAACCGGGATGATGACTTTATTCAACGCGTATTGCGCGATGTATACAGTGGGGATGTCAATCGCATCGTGGTGGACTCCAACACGGGTATTAAGCGGGTTAAGCACCACTTAATGGCGTGGAATGGCAACCGGTTGCCCCAGGGGGTCTTAATTGATCAACACCGGGAAGGCAACTCCGTTCTCGAATATTTCCGCGTCAATGCGGCTATTCGCGAGGCGCTGAAGCCCCGCGTCGATCTGCCCTCTGGGGGATACATCATCATTGAGCGCACGGAAGCGTTGACGGTGATTGACGTGAACTCCGGTTCGTTTACCCGATCTGCCACCGCTCGCGAAACCGTTTTGTGGACCAACTGCGAAGCGGCCACGGAAATTGCACGACAACTGCGGTTGCGGAATATTGCTGGGGTGATTATTGTCGATTTCATCGACATGGATACCCGCCGCGATCAACTACAAGTGTTGGAGCACTTTAATAAGGCGCTGAAGGCCGATAAAGCCCGACCCCAAATTGCCCAGTTAACCGAGTTGGGGTTAGTCGAACTTACGCGCAAACGCCAAGGCCAAAACATCTATGAACTCTTCGGTCGTCCCTGTCCCAGTTGCGGCGGCTTAGGCCATTTAGCCCATTTGCCAGGAGAGGCTGCCGATGCACCCGGAGAAATGGTCGAACGCATTCCAGCCTCTCGGTCCCACGAGACCTCAGCCAGTCCGAACGTCCGACTCCCAGACCTGAGCAATCGTACCCCCGCGTTCTCTCTCGATGCCTCCAGCGATTTACAAGAACTGGACCTGAGCAATCATCCAAATTACCAAGATCGGACTGCTCGCCGTCGTCGTCGGGGTCGTCGGCTCGTCGATACCCTCCCCCGCGATGCGGCCCCCCGTGACACGGCCCCCCGCGACACGGCCCCAAAAGTTCTTCGCCCCCCAGG
>JBAVRC010000956.1:0-12872 GCA_049694615.1 Thermosynechococcaceae cyanobacterium
AGCCAGCAGTTGGGTCAGGTGGGCATCGTGCAGGGCTATAAAATGACCGACGGCAGCGGAATCGGCATTAAGGTCAAGTTTGATAACCAAACGGCCACCTGGTTTTTTGAAGACGAAGTAGAACTGGTGCAGTAGGCGCTGAGCGCTCCTTAAAACAACAATAGTTATGGCATTTATTCTGACGTTCTTAGGGAAAGGCGGCACCGGACGGACCACCGTTGCGATCGCAGCGGCCAAGTCACTGGCTGGACAAGGACAGCGTGTGTTGTTGTTCGGGCATGATGCCGAACAGTCGTTGAGCTTGTTGCTAAACGAAACAGGCTTGAGCACCGAACCCCGTGAAATTGCACCCAACCTGTCCGTCGCCACCCTCGCCGCCTCCCAAGTCCTAGAACAAAGCTGGGATGAAGTCAAAAAACTAGAAGCGCAATACGTTCGTACCCCCTTCTTTAAGAACGTCTTTGGCCAAGAGTTGAGCGTGTTACCCGGCATGGATGCCGCCCTGGGACTCTATACCCTGAAAAATTTCGATGCCAGCGGTCGGTACGATGCCATTGTGTACGACGCCCAGCAAAGCATGACCGCCCTGCGCATGTTCGGAATGCCAGAGGTCTTGAGTTGGTATCTGCGACGGTTTCGCCAAGTATTTGCCGACTCCGACCTCGGCAAAGCCCTGTCTCCCTTTTTGCAGCCCATTGCCGCCGCCGTGTTGAACACAACCGACTGGACCAGCGGCAATTTTTCTCAACCCTTTTCCATGGCTGACGATGAACTCAGTCAGGGGCGTCGAGCTGTAGCCGATCCCAGTCGCGTCGCTGCCTATTTAGTGACCACTGTGGATCCCCTCGCCATGCGGACCGCCCAATATCTTTGGGGCAGCGCCCAACAAGTGAACCTCACCGTCGCGGGTCTTTTGCTGAACCAGTCCGCCAACCTCCATGTGCTACACGAACGGTTTGCGCCCCTCCCCATCCACGCCCTACCAGGACGCACAGGGGAACTCTGGCAACCGTTGGTCGATAGCCTGCCGAATTTCCGTCAAGAAGCCCTGCAAGCGCCAAAACCCATGGCCATTGATGTGGCGCAGCGGCAAGTCAAGCTCTTTTTGCCGGGATTTGACAAAAGCCAGGTCCAACTCACCCAATATGGCCCGGAACTCACCATTGCCGCAGGCGATCAACGCCGCAATTTATTTTTGCCCGATGAACTCAAAGGACAAAAGGTCACGGGCGCAAAGTTCTCGGAAGGGTATTTAATCATTTCCTTTTAGTGTTGGCCTCGCTAAGCCGACCCCCTTCTATGTCATAATTGTTTACATTGTTTTTAAGCTAAGTCTGCGATCGCACTATGTCTTCTCAGACATCCCCATCGGAACCCTTGGATCGTTATGAATGCCGGGTTTGCGGCTATGTTTATGAGCCTGACAAAGGGGATAACCGTAATATTGCACCAGGTACCCCCTTTGGGGAATTGCCAAAGCAATGGTCCTGTCCCGTTTGCAATACCCCAGCCTCTCAGTTCAAAAAGCTAGGTCTAGTCGGTGCACCCTCTGGATTTCAAGAAAACTTAGGCTATGGGCTAGGCGTTAATACCCTGACGCCAAGTCAAAAAAATCTTTTAATTTTTGGCGCATTAGGTTTTCTGGTGCTTTTTCTGCTGAGCTTTTACGGCTTAGGTTAGCAGTCTTACACAGGCTATTCGGTATGGCCTCCGCCTATCGAGACAGCCCATCCATAGCCTCGCCCTTCAAACCCTAGATCCATACCGTTTTGTTTATGATTCCATCGCTGCCCAGATTTCTCCGACAGTGCCTGTTGGGTTGTCTCCTACTCATCTTTTGTGCAGGCTGTTCCTCCCTTCCCACCTTCAACAGTAGTCCGTGGGAACTGGTGCAGTTACCCACAACCGAGACGGTTTTAGATCTGAGTTTTGCCTCTCCTGAGCATGGCTGGCTCTCCGGCACACGCTCTACTCTGATGGAAACCTTCGACAGCGGTAAAACTTGGGAGCCTCGAACCTTAGACCTAGGCGAAACGGACTATCGACTCAGTTCCGTTAGTTTCTATGGCAACGAAGGGTGGGTTGCCGGAGCGCCTTCCATTTTGCTCCACACCGAGGATGGCGGTCAGTCCTGGGCCAGAGTTCCGCTCAGTGCCAAATTGCCGGGATTGCCTGCCAAAATTGTGGCGGTTGCGCCCCATTCCGCCGAAATGACCACTGATGTCGGGGCCATCTATAAAACTGAAGACAATGGGCGTCACTGGAATGCTCTTGTCCAAGAAGCCTTTGGTGTACTGAGAAACGTCAATCGTGGGGAAGATGGCACCTATATTGCCGTTTCCTCGCGGGGCAGTTTCTATTCCATTTGGCATCCCGGCGATACCGCCTGGGAACCCCATAACCGCAACAACTCGCGCCGTGTGCAAAACATGGGCTTCGACCCTCAAGGACATCTCTGGATGTTGGCACGAGGGGGTCAAATTCAGTTCAGTAACGACAACAAAGAATGGGACGAACCCTTCCAACCGGAGCGCTCCTTTGGCGTTGGTTTGCTGGACTTGGCCTACCGCACCCCAGACGAGGCATGGCTCGCGGGCGGCATCGGCAACTTGCTCCGCAGTTCAGATGGGGGCAAAACCTGGCAACGGGATCAAGCCATGGCCAAAATCCCATCCAACTTCTATCGGGTGTTTTTCCTCAGCCCCAATCAGGGGTATGTAATGGGACAATCTGGAATGTTGCTGCGCTACGTCGGCTGACGCAACAGCGACCTGTTTGGGCGCAACTGATCCCAACCGCAGCGATTTACTTGTGAGACTTTCGGTTGTTTCGTATGATCAGTAGCGTGCAGTGAAAGGTTATCTCCAATAGGGGCCAAAGATGGCACCGTGCTACCGGAGATAACGATTTGTTTAATCTGTGTTGACAGGAGGTAACTCAATTGGCTGGTTCAACTGGAGAGCGACCATTTTCCGACATTATTACAAGCGTCCGCTATTGGGTCATCCATAGCATTACCATTCCCGCGCTATTCATTGCAGGATGGTTGTTTGTGAGCACTGGGCTGGCTTATGACGTTTTTGGGACGCCACGGCCCGATCAGTACTTTGACCAAGCACAGCCCGCTATTCCCTTAGTGAGCGATCGATATGCTGCAAAACAGCAGATAGAAGACTTTACAAAAGGACGTTAGTTGAAACAATGACGAGTAATAATCCGAATCAACCCGTTTCATATCCTATTTTCACAGTTCGCTGGTTGTCCGTTCATGCCCTTGCTGTGCCCACGGTCTTTTTCTTGGGTGCGATCGCGGCTATGCAGTTCATTCACCGCTAGGAGACCCAATGACGGAGAAAAACCCGAACAATCAGCCCGTTGAACTGAATCGCACCTCGCTTTTCCTGGGTCTTCTGCTGATTTTCATATTAGCCTTGCTCTTCTCTAGCTACTTTTTCAACTAACTATCGCGGTTCATCGGGTGTTGCGGGCATTAACGCAACAAAGTTGTGTTTGGTCATCTCTTGCAGATGGCCCAATGATTAAATTCTTGGAGGAGGACTCATCTGTGTCTGAAAGTGGACGAATTCCTTTATGGTTGGTAGCAACCGTCGCCGGAACAGGCGTTCTCGTTGTCGTGGGCTTATTCTTCTATGGGGCCTATGCGGGTCTGGGTTCATCCCTCTAAACCGCTATAGCCTTTCATGATTCAACTAAAGCCGTCGCCTGATTTTGCAGGCGGCGGCTTTGATCGTTCTAGACCGCAAATATCAAGCATCCCTGATAATTAAGAAATGTTGCAAAAAATAAAGAACTTCGTTACATTGATCAATATCCTCACACTAACCGCAGGTCATCAACCATGGAAAATACACAAACACAAGTTGCCGAGAACCGTAATGCTTGGGTCTTTGGCTTTACACCCCAAGCTGAAATCTGGAATGGTCGCCTAGCCATGATTGGATTTGTGGCGATTATCTTGACAGAGTTGTCTTCCGGTCAGGGCATCCTCCATTTTTGGGGACTTCTCTAGATACGCAATGGATTGAACGTATATCAACTGTTTTTTAGTGATATCAAGTACAACATCTTGTAGGGGGCGCACATCTGTGTGCCCCCTACCGGTTTAAAGCTTATGGTTTAACCAGCTTTCTCTTAGCTAATTTTCAGGCAAACCAGATAGATTTAAGAAATTGACCCATTCCACAGTGGCTAAAATCCCTAGAAGGTCGGCACGTGACGCTCTACAGAGCGTCACTCCCAAATAGACTCAACCGCAGGGATCATCTAGGATGGCCATAAGTCAGCATACAATCCCCCGTTTTTGTAGCCCTTTATTCGGCACATCATGGTTTCCATTGCTCGCAAAAACCTGTTTCAAGACCTGCCCCGTTTTATCGTGGCTCAGGCGGGCATCATGTTTGCTGTGGGGTTGGTCACCATTCAGACGGGTCTACTCAATGGCTTTACCCGTTCGTCGAGTTTATTGCTCAATAGCGCTAAAGCAGATATTTGGCTGGCCTCAGAGGATATTCGCCACCTCGACTTCACCTTGCCTATTCCCTACGAACGCCTGAAGCAGGCCCGTTATGTCGAGGGCGTCGAACGGGCAGAGGCGCTCATTGCCCAAGGTTCGGTATGGCGCTATGGTGCGGGCGGGTCCAAAACCGCTACGGCGATCGCCCCGATCCGGGTGATTGGCTTTGACCCCCAGGGACTGTTATTTCAACCGCAACCTATCATTCAAGGTAAACTGGCGACCTTGAATCAGCCCTACACGGCCATCATCGATCAAGTTGACCTCAAGTCGCTGGATATTCAAGCCGTTGGCGATAAGGCCGACATTGGCGCATATAAAGTGCGGACCGTGGGGTTCACCAAAGACATTCGGTCTATTGTGTCCAGCCCTTACGTCTTTACGTCATTGCCCAATGCCACGGCTTTTCTGACGTCCCCCATTGTTACCCCAAAGTCGAACCCGCCTGACCCGCCTGCATTGCGGGATGCCGATCGCATTACCTATATTCTGATTCGGGCTAAACCCGGCGTTGACTTGGCACAACTCAAACAACGACTGGAAGCTGCCGTTCCCGATACCAAAGCCTTAACGCAGGCCGAATTAGCAACCCTGACGCAAAACTATTGGCGCGACAGCACGGGCGTGGGCTTTATTTTGGGCTTGGGTGCGGTCGTTGGCATCATCGTCGGCATTGTGGTTGTCGGTCAAATTCTTTACTCCTCTGTGACCGATCACCTGCGGGAATTTGGCACCTTAAAAGCGATGGGTTCGTCAGACTGGTTTATCTATCGCATTATTTTGGAGCAAGCGCTATGGATGGCCCTGTTTGGATACCTGCCCGGAATGGGCCTTGTGTTACTGGTGGGCAGTTGGACCCAAAAAGCCCAGGCGGTTCAAATTTTAGTGGGTCCCATGACCGCCGGGGGGGTTTTCTTCCTGACGTTGATCATGTGTTCCGGGGCCGCCATTTTTGCCATCCAAAAAGTCACGCGCCTGGATCCGGCGATGGTGTTTAAGTCTTGAGGATGGCCTCAAAGGTACGAGGAGTAATGTTACAGAGATATCGCCCATGCCCTTTTCTTTTATGACGCAAGCTAAACCCAAACTAGTCAGTCTCTCCGCAGAACATGCTATCTGTGCAGAAGGGATTGAAATGGTCTTCCAGTCCGGCGATCAACCCCTTAAGGTCCTCAAGGGCATCGACCTCAAAATCAAGCTGGGCGATATCCAATTGCTCATGGGACCGTCCGGTTCCGGTAAAACGACCTTACTTTCCATTTTGGGCGGTATTCTTACCCCGACGGAAGGTCGCGTGTTTTTGTTGGGGCAAGAAATTACAGGGCTATCTCGTCATCATCTGGCCCAATTTCGGCTCCGCAATATGGGCTTTATTTTCCAGGGATTTAATTTATTTCCGGCCCTCACGGCTGCGGAGAATGTGGAAGCGGCCCTGAACTTAAAAGGTATCCATAATCGGGAAGCTCGCCAGCAATCCCTTAAGCTATTGGAACAGGTGGGGCTAGCCGATAAGGCAAAAAGTCTGCCCTCCGATTTATCGGGCGGTCAAAAACAGCGGATTGCGATCGCCCGTGCCTTGGCCGGCAAGCCCAAGCTGATTCTCGCCGACGAACCCACAGCGGCCTTGGATTCCCAACGGGGTCGAGCGGTGATTGAACTGCTGCGATCGCTGGCGAAGGAAGAAGGGTGTACGGTGGTCATGGTCACCCACGATCCGCGAATTATCGATATTGCGGATCGGGTGGTTTACGTCGAAGATGGGATGGTTTCGCCGGAACTGCCGCCCCATTTTGCCAACGCTGTGCAGTCTTAGGTCGGCTCTTATATTAAGATGCGTGTTTTTATTACAGGCGCTACGGGCTTTGTCGGCGCAAACTTAGCCCGATTGTTACTAGAGCAAGGGTATCAAGTACGGGCATTGGTCCGTCCCCAAAGTCGGTTAGATAATTTGCGAGGGCTAGGGGTTGAGACGATTGCAGGCGATTTAGTCGATCCAGGATTGGCCGAAGCGATGCAAGGGTGTCAGGCCGTTTTCCATGTTGCGGCCCATTACAGTCTCTGGCAAACCGACCGCGATCAACTGTATCGCAGTAATGTCCTCGGCACGCGCAATGTGTTGGCCGCAGCCCGTGCCGCTGGCGTTGATCGCACGATTTATACCAGTTCCGTCGCCGCCATTGGCGTGCCTGCTGATGGACGCATTGCCGACGAAACCTACCAAAGCCCGGTGGAGAAGCTGGTGGGGGACTATAAAAAATCCAAGTATTGGGCAGAGCAAGAGGCCCATACAGCGGTGCGCGATGGCCAGGATGTGGTGATTGTGAACCCCAGTACCCCTATCGGTCCTTGGGATATCAAACCCACACCAACGGGAGATATTATTGTGCGGTTTCTGCGGCGGCAGATGCCGGTTTATCTGAACACGGGTTTAAATTTAATTCATGTGCGCGATGTGGCCACTGGGCATGTTTTGGCCCTGGAGAAGGGCAAAACGGGCGATCGCTATATTCTAGGCCACGAAAATGTGACGCTTCAGCAACTACTCCAGCGCTTGTCAACGATGACGGGGTTGCCGGGACCGAAAGGTGAGATACCGGCTTGGGTTCCGCTCAGTGTGGCTTGGATCGATGAAATCCTGCTAACCCGTTTGGGCAAACCCCCTTCGGTGCCGTTGGATGGGGTCCGCATGTCGCAACAAATGATGTTTTACGATGCTGCAAAGGCCCGTCACGAGTTGGGACTCCCCCAAACTCCGATTCAAACCGCTCTGCAAGAATCGGTCGATTGGTTTCTCGATCACGGCTATGCAAACGCCCCTAGGGTCTGATCGGCATCACGCGATTGGATGGAAATAGAATCTTTTCCAGTTCGGTCACGGTGGTGTCGAGGTCATCGTTGATCACCCGAACATCAAATTCATGGGCTGCGGCCATTTCAATTTGGGCGCGTTCCAGACGACGGGCGATCGCCGCCTCCGCATCCTGACCCCGTTTGCGAATGCGCGCTTCGAGTTCCGCCAAAGAGGGCGGCTCCATAAAAATCTGGAGCGCTTCGGGGGCTGTGCGCCGCACCTGACGCGCCCCTTCCAGTTCAATTTCTAAAATGACGCGATCGCCTCGTTCCATAACCTGCATCAGCGGTTGTAGCGGAGTGCCGTATAGGTTTCCGGCAAACTCGGCCCATTCTAAAAACTGTCCTTGAGCGACCTTGGCCTCAAACTGCGATCGCGTTAAAAAATAATAGTGTTCTCCATCCACCTCACCGGGTCGCGGCGATCGCGTGGTTGCCGAAATGGAAAGGTGTAGTTTGGGGTGTCGCATTAAGAGGGTCCGTAGCACGGTTCCTTTGCCCACACCACTTGGACCTGTAAAAACAATTAAATTGCGGAGCGGAGTCGATGAGTCAAAATGATTTATGGACACAACTGGGCCTAGGGGGTAGGGTTTGTTGCAAAAAAGAAGTTAAACATTCGTGGCATAGTCAAGAGAGACAGGTGCGCTACGCCGATTGTACAAGCGACTTAGACCCTACCCTTAATCGCTGCTATCATGGGACTCTTTGCTGACCATAAACCGATGGGCAACGGTTTCCGGCTGGATCGCCGAAAGAATCACATGACCGGAGTCGGCCACAATAACCGCTCGTGTCCGTCGTCCGTAGGTCGCATCAATCAACTGGCCGCGTTCGCGTGCATCGGTGATGATGCGTTTGATAGGCGCTGATTCTGGGCTCACGATGGCAATCACTCGATTGGCTGAGACAATATTGCCAAAACCGATGTTAATTAGCTTGATATCCATGATTTCAATCCTAAATACAAAGTATCAAGTACCCCCCACAGGCCAGTCGTGAAATGCCGGGTCAGCGCTAGGGCGATCGGCGGTTCCATTACCCGTGTCTCTCAATTCATGGTATCGGCAAACATCCGGCAATAACAACACCAAATGCCGATCTTTCTGCTGTTATTGCCGGATTTTCTTCGCTAGGATGACTTTCGGATCAGTAGCAGGTCGAGGGTCAGGCATTCACTCGATCGCAAAACTTTAAAAAGGACATCCCTTGTGCAGCAAGTTGATTTAACGACGTTACGGGCATTGTGCAGCGAATTGCGGGCGCAATGGCTCCCGGCCCGTCTGGAGCAGGTCTATCAATGCGATCGCTTTACGATCCAGTTGGCCCTAAGAACCTTGCAGCACCGGGGTTGGCTGACGGTTAGTTGGCATCCCCAAGCGGCTCGTTTAGGTATCGGGGCAGCCCCGCCGCGATCGCCAGATACCTTTACCTTGAGCCAGCAACTGCGCCATCAATTGAACGGGCTAGTGCTGGTGGCCATTGCACAAACGTCCCCCTGGGAGCGGGTCATTGATTTGCAATTTGCCCAACGCCCTCAGGAAGCAGCCCAGTGGCATCTTTATGTAGAAGTGATGGGTAAGTACAGCAATGTCATTCTGACCACCGCTGACCAAATCGTGGTTACCGCCGCCCATCAAGTCAATGCCAATCAATCCCGCATACGGACCATTCAAACCGGGCAGCGGTACGAGTCTCCCCCGCCGTTAACGGGGCCGACCCCGACGTTGCAGGAATCGCTGGACCATTGGCGCGATCGCCTGACCCTCATTCCTGGCCCGTTGAAAACGACCCTGGTGAAGCAATATCGGGGACTTAGTTCGATGCTAGTCCTGGAAATGCTGGCAGCGGCGGATTTAGCCCCAGCGCAAACAACCGACACCTTGACCGACACGGACTGGATGCGTCTGTTTCAGCGCTGGCAGCAGTGGCTCACCCTCTTGGAAACGGAACAGTTTCAACCAGAATGGCAGGCCACGGGATATAGCGTTCTCGGCTGGCATTCAGGAACCTCTGCCCCTAGTGTGCAACAGTTGGTTGAGACCTATTACACTCAACATCTCCAGCAACAAACCTTTCAGCAACTCCGGCATCAACTGTTGCAAAAACTCGGCAATGTGCTGGATAAGCTGCAAACCAAAGCGGCAGTCTTTACACGGCAGATGGTTGATGCAACACAAGCTGAAGCGTACCGTGGGCAAGCCGATTTGTTGATGGCCCATCTCCACCAATGGCAACCCGGACTACGGCAAATCGTCCTCCCGGATTTTGAAACCGGGGAACCCCACACCCTCGCCCTCAACCCAGAACGCAATGCAGTGCAAAATGCCCAAGCCCTGTACAAACGACACCAGAAACTCAAGCGATCGCGTCAGCATGTCCAACCGTTGCTCGATGCAGTGCAGACCGAAATCCGGTATTTGGAACAAGTGGTGGCGTCAGTGGAGGCCATTGAAATATTTCGTAATCCAGAAGATTTGGATATTTTGGCGGAAATTCGGGACGAGCTCATTCAGCAACAATATTGGTCCGACCCCGACTACCGGGGACCCAGCCGGGACAAAACCCATTTTTATCGTTATCAGTCCCCCGGCGGTTGGGAGATTTTGATTGGCCGCAATAACCGTCAAAATGAACAGCTCAGTTTTCGGGTGGCCAGTACCTACGATATCTGGCTCCATTCCCAAGAAATTGCTGGGAGCCATGTTTTGCTGCGACTTGAAGCGGGAACCCGCCCCGATGCCCAGGATTTGCAATTTGCCGCCGATCTCGCCGCCTATTACAGTCGGGGTCGCCACAGCGGGCAAGTTCCGGTGGTGTGGACGGAATCAAAAAACCTGTACAAGCCCAAAGGGGCCAAACCCGGTATGGCCATCTACAAACACGAGCAGGTGGTGTGGGGCAATCCTCACGCAGGGGCGATCGCCCCCTTGGGTCAACCCTAACTAACCCCTCGCGAATTCGAACCTCGCCGTTGAGCCAATCTTGGGCAATTTCCCGTAATCTAGCGCTGAATTTGTATCGGGAAAACGGCTTTGAAAACATGGCTCAAGTATAGGGCTTAGCTGTCTCTATCTTAGACAATCTAAAGACCCTGTTTAAGATGACATAACCCTTTAGACAAAAAGCTTAAAGAGTGTTGTATAGAAAGCCTTCCAGGTGAATGAAGCAGACCTGATTATGTTTTTGGTGAAGGTTTCTCGTTCTAAGCTATTTACTTTGCCAGTTTGCAATGCCTGTGATCTGTATTTTTCCAGGAAAACCTCTCACTTTTGCTTGAGAGAGATTCAAGGAATTTTCTGTCAGAGTAGCTGAACCAGATCCTACCCAAGATTGCGCCCAAATTGTACCTTCTACTTTTGAACTACTACTAAAAGTTACCACTGACTGCGGAGCAAACATAAACATTTTCATGGCAGATCCACCACTTAAAGTTACTTTACCTTGAGAGTAATTATAAATTTGCACATCAGTACTTAAGTTACTATTTTCAATCGCTGCGGTCGTTGAACCACCAGAAAGAGTTAAATCTCCACGGGCATAAATAATCAATTTTGTGCCCGATATCAGCTTTATGGAACTTCCCCCACTCAAATCGATACCCCCGTCTAAATAAAGAATAATGGTTTCATTGCCCGTACCCAGACTCAGAGTATTTCCTCCACTGAGTTGAATCGATTTTTGGCTTCCGACGTGGTAGGTCAGAATTCCACCCTGAGGCACATCTCCACTCCGGGGCAGACTAACCGTAGAATTAGTAATTTGCGCTAGAGAGTATGCACCAGGGCTACCCGTAATTGGCGGAGCCAGTCCTTCCGTAGGCAATGTTGGGAAAGAAAGGCCCGGTTGCTCATTATAAGTAACAGGCGTATTGCTTGGCGGAATAGGTGCTTGAGCCCCTTTTAACGATGCAATATTTGAAGAATTTGAATCATTTGGGCAAGTGGAATCCAAAATATTTGTTTGAAGTTCACCTCCACTTGTTTTTGACTTACTATTATCTTTAAGCCAAAGCCCTGGTATTTTCGCATAAGAAGATACAGCAAGAGAGAGTGTGATTTTCACGGAAGATTTTTGATTTCCCTGCTCCCCTGTAACTAGCAAATGTCCCTGTTGTTTATCTGAATCATATCTATAAGCTTGAAGCGTGTAGTTAGAATTAACTCCTATTGTTCCGCTATAATTAATTGAGGGTAAAGTTACACTACCACCTCCTAGACAGTTACTACTGGTGTTATCTGCCCATTGATCGACGGCTACACTTTCTTCATCCCCACTATTGATAATTCCGTCTGGCCCGAGAAATGTTTTTCCAGTATCTGGATTGATTGGATCGTAATTTTGAGTTAACAATTGCGAGTTATTTGCTGAAGAAAGCTCAACTAGAATTCTAGCGACTCCCCCTTCTGTAGCAATAGTATTTAAATTACTGTCGCTACGAGATTTTGCAAAATCTCGATTATTCTGACCCACTAGCATCGAAGCGAAGCCCATGGTTATCATCACCAACCCCAACATCATTGATAACGGGAGTGCAAACCCATTATTTGATTGATGATATTGTTTTAGATTTAGAATAATATAGCGGTTCATGATTGGGTGAGATACAGAATGTGTCTTAAGAGTCTTGTCTAGCAATGATTTGATTTACTTTATTGGCCTGTGAACCGCTATAATTATCTCTATAATTATTTATTATTTTAATTTCTAAAAATACATCTAAAAATAACTTCAAAATAAAGGCGGATTAACTAGAGGATGATTTTGAAATACTCCTTGAATAAATCCTTGAATTGATGCCATATGTCGATGATTTTCCCGATGCATCTGTAAAAATGCTGTTAAGATAAACATCTGCTACCTTGCCAGATGGATCAATACAAGCATAAAAACCCTGTCGATTTATAACGCTTGGAACTGCGGACCAACTCGCACAACTCGCATTTGAACCAGAGGTATTGATTAAATCGACTAAAGCCCTTGCGTTGTAGCTCCCAGCATTATAAGTACCGTCAGTATTAATATCGGGTCCCCATCGAACAACCGTATTTGGACCTAACCAGGGAGTTTGTGCAGCAGAAACATAGTACACAATCGGATTTGGTAGACTAGGAACTGTTAATACAAGCACAACTTGACTTCCAGTTGTCAAGGTAGGAAAACCTATAATTCCAGATGTACTTCCGGAGGTACTAATGGCACTTGCCGACCTAACTTCGTCCGTGATGTAGATCAGTGCCCGATCTAGATTTTGGCGTTGAACGGACGATGCATCCGCCGTATTTTTAGAACTAATGATATTGACTAATCCAAGACCTGCTGCTCCAATAATAGTCACTGTTGCAACCGATGCCAGCATCAATTCGACTAGCGTAAATCCTATTGAAACAGGATTTGTTTTCCAATGGCGATAGGTGTGTTTCATTGCGCGCTGGTTTGACAATTACTTGCGGACACTGATGCTGGCGGATTGGCGCTACTGTTATAG
>JBAVRC010000957.1:0-6463 GCA_049694615.1 Thermosynechococcaceae cyanobacterium
CGGGCGGTTGGAGTCATTACCACGCGCCTCACAGAAGAAGCCCGCATGCGCCATAATTTGTCCTACGTGGCCACGGCGGCCTTGGGCCGAACCATGGCGGCGGGACTGCTGCTCGCATCGGGCATGAAACAACCGCAATCGCGGGTCAATCTGCGGATTAAGGGCGATGGTCCCCTAGAGGGCCTCATGGTGGATGCAGGACTAGACGGAAACGTGCGAGGCTATGTCCATAATCCGGCGGTGGAGTTGCCCCCCAACGACCAGGGCAAGTTAGATGTGGGCGGGGCGGTGGGCCGCAACGGGTATCTCTATGTGGTGCGCGATGTGGGCTACGGCTACCCTTACTCCAGCACCGTCGAATTGGTGTCGGGGGAAATTGGCGATGATGTGACCCATTATTTGGCGGTTTCGGAACAAACACCTTCGGCTCTGGTTTTAGGGGTCTTTGTGGATCGCAATGGGGTGGGTGCAGCAGGCGGTCTTTTAATTCAGGTCTTGCCCAAAGCAGCACGAGATGAAGCGCTGGTCGCTTTGCTGGAGTCGCGGATTGCGACGCTATCGGGCTTTACCCCATTGCTGAAAGCGGGCAAAACGCTACCCGATATTTTCCAGGATTTGTTGGGAGACTTGAACCTGAATCTATTGCCCCAAACCCAGTTGGTCCAGTTTAGTTGTGCCTGCTCCTATGACCGGGTGTTAGGGGCTCTCAAAATTCTGGGCGAAACCGAACTGTACGACATGATTGAAAAGGACAACGGCGCAGAAGCGACCTGCGATTTTTGTAACGAGGTGTATTGGGTACCGCGAGAAGGACTTGAACAACTCATTGACGATTTAGCGGCAGAAGCAGGCGGTTAGGGGATTATGCCTCGGAGTTTAATAGGGCGATCGCCTCGTCGCACCAATCCAGCCAACTGGTCTCGTAGCGAATTCCCTGACGCAGGGTGAGGTACTGACATTTGGCCCCATAGGTCAGCGGCGGGGCAAAAAACTGTGCTTCAATCTGTCGGTACTCCTGAAGCTGCTGCTGATGGTGTTGCCGAACCCGTTGCAGCTCGATAATCAGCACAGCGGGTTCGGCCAGATGACCCGCAAAAAGTTTGACCAGAATTTCTTCTTTGTGTTTGCTGGCTTTACTGGGTTGGGCAATCCATTCGGTCAGTTTGCTCCGGCCCAAAGGCGTTAGGGAAAAGAGCTTCTTGTTGGGGCGCTCGGTCTGTTCAATGGTTTGACTGGTCACCCATCCCTCTGATTCCAGGTGGGCCAGTTCTCGATAAATTTGCTGATGGGTGGCTGCCCAAAAGTAGCCAATGGATCCGTCAAAGGTTTTGGCGAGATCGTAGCCGCTACATTCCGCTTCGGTCAAAGCCGCCAAAATGGCATAGGCCAAACTCATTCACACTGCTCCTGTTAGATCTGCTTGGGGCTTACACCCCTTGCTTGACATATACAATTTTTTGCATATACTAGCAATATGCATCAAGTTGCATACTGTATTTTTGCAAGGAGCCAAATCCCATGACAACAGCATCCCAAACACGACCAAACCAGGCACAATCTAAGCCATCCAACTCGCAACAGGCGGATTGGGGACGGGCCTTTTCTGGACCGATTCGAGACTTTCCCCTTACACCGTTGACCGTGGTTTCAGGGGCATTGCCGCCCGATATACGCGGGAGTCTCTATCGCAACGGTCCAGCCTTGTTTGAACGCCAGGGCGAGCGGATTGCTCATTGGTTTGATGGCGACGGGGCTGTGCTGGGGGTGCATTTTAACGGCACGGGGGCCACGGGAGTCTATCGCATGGTGCAGACTGCTGGCTACCAGGCGGAGGCCGCAACCGGACAATTTAAGTTTGGATCCTATGGTCGTCGACCTTCAGGTCCGTTTTGGCAGTCCTCAACCCGCCAACCCAAAAATTCGGCCAATACATCGGTGTTGGCCACGAGTGATCGCCTCTTGGCCCTTTGGGAAGGCGGTCACCCCTATGCATTAGATTTGCAAACCCTAGACACCCTCGCCTTAGACGATTTACAGGGGTTAGAACCCGGACAGCCCTTTTCGGCCCATCCCAAGGTCGATCCCATTACCGGCGAGAGTTATAACTTCGGGGTTTCCTTTGGCCGAAAGACCCAATTGCACCTGTACCGCTGCGATCGCCAAGGACAGGTCCGACAAAAGGGAACGATTCCCTTGGACATTGCGCCCCTCATTCACGATTTTGCAATGGCAGGTCCTTATCTCATTTTTTGTATCTCCCCCGTTCACTTGAATCCATTACCGCTTCTACTCCGCTGGCAATCCTACAGTGAGGCCCTACACTGGCACGCGGAACACCCTACACAAATTTTGGTGGTTGATCGCGACACCCTCCAGCTTGTCGGGCAGGGAGAAGCCGATCCTTGGTTTCAGTGGCATTTCGGGAATGGGTTTGTAGACCGGGACGGACAAGTAGCACTCAATTTAGTGCGCTATCCAGATTTCCAAACCAACCAATTTTTGCGAGATGTCCCTTCAGGTCAACCGCAAACCGTTGCCCTCGGAACATTGTGGCAACTCCGCATCAATCCGCAAACTGCAACGGTCACAGAAGCCCTGCAACTGAGCGATCGCACCTGCGAGTTTCCCACAGTCAACCCAACACAGGTGGGACAGGCGACCCGATATACCTATTTATCAACCCGTTCGGACGCCGCTCAAGCAACCGATTTGTTTGATGCGATCGCAGGGTTTGACCATAACAGCGGCGAGTTGACCGTGGCCGATCTGGGCCAACATCGATATCCCAGCGAACCCATTTTTGCGCCCCATCCCCAAAATCCCGAACAGGGATGGATTTTAACCGTGGTCTACGACAGCGATCGCCATTGCAGCGAGGTTTGGATTTTTGATGGACCAGCCCTGCAATCGGAACCGATCTGTCGTCTCGCCTTACCAGAGGTGGTTCCTTTCGGGTTTCATGGAACTTGGAAAATGCGTCAAAATGCTGGGTAAGCGCTAATTGCAACCCATGATGATTCGGCTTAAACCTTGGCAATGGGGCGTGCTGGTGTTGCCATTCCTGGCCATTTTAGGTTTTTTGGGAGTGGCCGCCAGCCTCCAAATTCATCAATGGCACCTGAACTGGATTTGGGCCATTATTGCCGTGATTTTAGTGGGATGGCGCGTTTTGTTGGTGCGCTGGCTGCGATCGCCGGAGTTGGCAGCGGCGGAGGCGGCACTCGACCAATGGACCGATGCAACGGCACTCCCCCCACCGAACGGCAATGCCCAACAACGGCAACTAGCCGAAGTCGAAATTCGCCAAAGCTTGCAAGCGGCCCGCGAAGAGGGTCCGCCCTGGGACAACTGGCCCTTATTTTTTCAACGGTGTCAGCGCCTGGTCGAGGCGATCGCCTTAATTTACCATCCCCAAGTTAAACGGCCCCTGCTGAATATTTATGTACCCCAAGCCTATGGGTTAATTCGAGGCACGGTAGACGACGTAGACCAATGGATGCAGAAACTCTCGCCGCTACTGGGTCAGGTGACCCTTGGGCAAGCCTACGAAGCCTACGAAACGTATCAAAAACTCGAACCCGCCGCACGGTTAGCCCTCAAGGCTTGGACTTTTACCCAATGGATCTTTAATCCCCTCGCGGCCTTGGCCCGCGCAGCCACTCAAGGATACGCCGCCCAAGCCAACCAGCAACTGGTGACCAACCTGGGGCAGATGTTGCGGGAAGCGACCCTGAAAGCCTTAGGCGAACGGGCGATCGCCCTGTATAGCGGCGAGGCATTACAGGCGATCGCCGCCGTGGATGTACCCATGCCCACGGTGCAAACCCAAACCCTCCGGGACATTTTTGGCAAAGCAACCGAGCTGAATTCCCCCGATACCCAACCCCTCAATGTCGTCTTATTGGGACGGACCGGAGCGGGCAAAAGTAGCCTGATCAATACCCTCTTTCGTCAAGATCTGGCCCAGGTGGATGTGTTGCCCAGCACCAACCAGATGCAGCCCTATCAGCTTGAAATCGCTGGCGAATTCCTGTTGCTGTGGGACAGTCCCGGCTACGAACAGGTTGGTATGGCGCAATATACCCAAACCGTTATCGCCCAAGCCACTGCCGCCGATCTGGTTTTACTGGTAATGCCCGTGACCGATCCGACCTTGCAAATGGATCGGGAGCGACTGAGCGCCCTCAAACAATCCGCCCCCGATCTACCGATCCTAACGGTGGTGACCCAAGTGGATCGCCTGCGCCCACTCCGGGAATGGGACCCACCCTATGACTGGCAAAAAGGCGATCGCCCGAAGGAACGTCATATTCGGGAGGCGATCGCCTATCGTCAAGCCCTGCTCCAAGACTGGTGCGAGGTCGTATTGCCCCTAGCCACCGAGGATCTGGCGCAACATCGAACGGCATGGGGCGTTAGGGAACTTTCCCAGGCCATCCTCAATACCGTCGCACCCGCCAAACAGTTTCGCCTCAGTCGCTTCTTGCAGGATTTGGAGACCCGCACCCAAACCGCCGCCAAAATCATTGACCATTATGCCTTTCAAATGGGGACTACCCAAGGGCTGACCGCACTCCTGAAAAGTCCGGCCTTACGATTTCTCTCGACCCTCATGACAGGATCCCCGGCGCTAGCCATTGTCCTAGCCGAAAAACTGCCTCTAGAGCAATCCCCTGTCGTTGTTGGCAAACTCCAGATGGCCTTTGAACTCTATTCACTGCTCTCCCCCGATCCATCGCCCCTCAAGTTCGAGCTGCTCCGGTTTTGGCCTTTGCTCACCGACTGTTCCGCGCCGATTGCCCAAGAGGCTTGGGCCTTGGGACACACTTTGGCGGAATACTGGACCCAGCCCGCAACCACCCCCCATCTAGCGAATTCCACTCAAGATGGCCTGGGCGATCGCTATCAAGGGTATCTCCAACGTGCGCAAACCCACTTTCCGCAAAAATAAACCAACCCCCAAGCGCTATTCAGACTCAGTTTGGGCAAACTGAGCAAGAGGTGTCGTATACAGCTTTCAACCGATCTGGCATTACCCCGCTGCTAGGGCCCTAGAAATATGCAAAATCTCCTAAGTCACGTGCTCATTATTTACGATCAACCCGAACCCCGTCAGGTGTTATTGACGGCGGCAACCTACTGCATCGGCAGAGACAAAAAAAACTCCATTGTTGTTCCGCATCGCTCTATATCGAGGCAACATGCTTTATTGCTGCGGATGCCTCAACCGGAGCGAGGGAACTATCGCTACCGCATTTTAGACGGTAGCTCTACTGGGAAAGCCAGCTTAAATGGCTTGGTCATTAATGGAGAGGTTTATTCCACCTACGATTTGAACCCTGGGGACATCATTTTTCTAGGCAGTGCGATTCGTATTGAATATCAAACCATCCAGGTTCCTAACAATGAAAAATATTTCAAATACTTTAATATTGAATCCCCGCAGTACCAAAGTATTAAGAGTAAGCCCGTAAACCCTCATGACACGATGGTTTATGCCGAGGAACTCCAAGAGGTAAGTTCAGGCTATGAGTCCAACTTAAAACTCTTGGAAAATGGAGATGATTTTGAAGATGATTTTGAAGATGATTCGTCACCAGCTACTGTCTTTTTCAAGAAGTCAAAACATTAATACTGGGCAATCTAACATCTTGTGATTTTAATCAATTGTAAATTTCAACCTAAATACCGTGGTTAACAACCTGGAAGCCATTTCACAGCACTTGACAGCACATGTCGAGTATGACCGCATTCATAAACTCTTATATTGGACTTGTAAGGGTCGATGGGAAACCGATCCGTTACGCTTCAATTCCGTATCTACGAATCAGTTATTGAACCATTTGGTCAAACATTCGCCGACGTTAAAAGATCTAGAACATCGACTTTACGCAGCAGCCGAAGCACTCAACAAAGCGGCAAAATACAAACTGGTTGCAGCCCTTATTATCCGCACTTGTTCGTCTTGCTACTTGCCTGCATCAGCAGTCCTCTCTGCGATCGCCCCTGAGGACGACATGTTAACGGGTCTGATTCTTCAGGATGATTCCCTAGACTATTCTGCGCCGATTGCTGTTGTTAATCCACCTGATCGGTTTGAATTGAGACGATTACTTATGCAGCAAATTCCACCCTTAAAAATCAAGATTTTGCTCTTTTCAATTCTCCGCCATCCGTTTTCATTCAAAGCGGCAGATTGGGTGGAGTTAAGAGCACAGAGTCTAGACGCTTGGCTGTCAGAATTGTTCCAATGCTTTCCAGCTATTGAGACCTTAGAAAAAAGGCTATATGATCAGGCATCCCAAATGCAGACCTTAGATCAAGGTATTCAAGTAGCCGAGGCCATTCTTCAGGCTGTCCGTTCCTAGGGATGGATGTTATAAACTGTTAATTCCTGCCCGTCATGAAGCGTTTGAAGCCTCAGCCAGAACAAGAGTCAATCCCTGATGCCGAAACCTTAATA
>JBAVRC010000958.1:0-4575 GCA_049694615.1 Thermosynechococcaceae cyanobacterium
GCATCGTCTAGGGGCTCTGTCAGGCAAAACACCTCCTGAACAAAATAGTTGGTTTAATTTATTGTACATTGCTTCCTTATCCTACTGAAATAGAGCAATCAACAAAATACCTAAGTATTTTTACTTATCTTATTGCCAGAGGTCAGTGGAATTTACTCTCTTTTGTAAATTGCTAGTCAAGACGTTTTTCAGATTTATCTTACAAGCGAACTCTCTAGGGTAGAGACAGGTTGAGCAAAGTGCTTAACCTTAAAAAAACAAATGAAAGAATAAGGAGAAAAACATGAAACGCAATGAAATGAAATTCAATGCTGTGCTTTTAACTCTAATGCTATTGAGCGCTGCTAGCTTTCCTGCAAATGCCGAGCCTGTCAGACTTACTGGCGACAAAGGCGAATATACGATAGATTTTCAGGCCGGAACTTACAAAGGTTGTGTTGAGAGCAAGTGTATTTCCCTGGGGCCTGACCAGAAAGTGGGAGAGGCTACTTGGAAAAACGGCGAGTATCAATACGTTGTTGGAGAGGAAGGCGTTTTTGTTTATAAAAACCAAACGCTTGTTTTCAGCGATCGTCTACACACTGACTGAGTACTAGCTTGGCGCGGTGGATTGAAGAACAATCGAATTGTACGCTGTCAATTGGGCTTCACCATCGCTCCACCCAAACTACAGAAGAAAGCGATTGCTCATTTCGGAGAAACTGTCTAAACGGAAGCCGATCGCCAATAGACGATGGTTGATCGGAGTATGATCGCTGCTTTTATAGGGTGCTAAAGCATGTGTTGCACGCACCATTTAGTCCTTCCTAAATCAGGAGGTTAGATACAGTTTATGCTTCAAAAAGTTGTCATTGTCGGAGCGGGGCCAGCGGGACTGTTACTTGCCCATTATTTATTGCGTCGGGGCAAGTATCGCGTAGAGATTTACGAGCGACGTTCTGACATGCGTTTGGCAGATATATCGCAAAATCGCACGTTCCCCATCTCGCTTCAGGAACGCGGGAGAAAAGCAATCCGCGAGATTCCAGGGTTAGAGGAAGCGATCGCCGCTGCGAGTGGATTCTGCAACGGCACAAAAATTTATCGCAAGCGAGGCAAAGCTCGGAAGATTCCGCGAGCAATTCCGATTCAGTCGATCGATCGCAATCGCTTGGTGATGATTCTCTTGCAACACTTAACCCAAACGTACCCACCAGATCAGCTCAGCGTTAAATTTGGCTGTCGGTGTGTCCAGGTGGATCGGAACGCTAAAACCGTGACGATGCAGCCAGAGCAGGGCGAGGCGTTTTCCATTGCTTACGATCGCTTGGTTGCCGCAGATGGAGCGCGATCGCAGATTCGCGATGATTTAGTCCAGGATGCAGGTTTGCAGTACGAGCAAAATTATGTGCCGGATGCCTATAAGTCGGTGTTTCTGCCTCGATTAAATCCGGCTCTGGGTTTGGAACTGGAGCCTGACAAGATTCATGGATGGAATCGGGATAATAAGACGCGAATGCTGATGGTCCCTCAACCGGGAGATCGGCTGAATGGAGTTCTGATTTTCGATGCCCAGCATAATCCGCTCTCAAACTTGTCTACGAAAGAAGAGGTCTTAACCTTTTTCCAAGAGAACTTTCCCCTGTTTGGACAGTTGATGTCGGAGGCGGAGGCAGAAGACTTCTTGCAGCGTCCAGTGGGGCGGGTATTAACGGTACGTTGCGATCGCTTTCATGAGGGCGATAGTGTTTTACTCATTGGGGATGCGGCCCATGCCGTGTCGCCGTCGATTGGGCAGGGGTGCAATGCCGCGTTGGAGGATGTGCTCGTGTTTGAGCGATTGTTGGAGCAGTATGAGGATGATTGGGCGCTGGCGTTATCCGCCTTTTCTGAGCAACGCGTTCCCGATGCTCATGCCCTTAAAGAATTGTCAGATTATTTGTTTCCGCGCACAAAGTTGTTAGTGGCTGAGTTTTTCTTCCGGTTAACCCTCAGCAGGCTCCTCCATCGCTGGTTTCCCCAGTGGGTAAAGCCGTTTGTATTCGATCTGGTGCTCGATCAAGATTTATCCTATTCCCAGGTATTGAGCCTGAGCCAGGGCTGGATTAACAAGGTGAAGCGATCGTTCGTATAGGAAGGTCGATCGGGGAATGCGATCTGCCGCCGAGGGCGCTTACCGTTAGACATTCCTCCTCTTGTATGTCTTCACTGTTGTCACACCAAACAGGAGTCGCAAATGGCTGCAAATCTTGTTGAAAACTATGGTTGGAAATCCGTGAAAGGACCGTGCTCTTGTGGCTACATAACACCCAAAATACTCCAGCTCCTACAGCAGCTCAGCGTTAAAAGAGTACTCGACCTTGGAGCCGGGAACGGTGCACTATGTGGTGAACTTGCTGCCGCAGGATATGAAGTTGCGGGCGTCGAATACGACCACACAGGGGTAGAAATTGCAAGCGCGTCACACCCTAATATAAAGTTCTACAGGTTTGGCGTCCAAGATAATCCTGCCGAACTCATGTCCACGGAACGCCCCTTCGACGCGGTGGTCTCCACTGAGGTGATTGAGCATCTGTTCTCGCCCCATCTTCTCCCGATCTTTGCCAAAGGCACATTGCGAGCAGGGGGGTATCTTATTATTACGACTCCGTACCATGGTTATCTGAAGAATTTGCTTCTATCCCTATTCGGGAAATGGGACGAACATCTCACCGCACTGTGGCATGGCGGCCATATAAAATTCTGGAGTCGTCCAACGCTGACACAGCTTCTAACAGAGAACGGCTTTCAAGTCGTTGGCTTTTCCGGTACTGGTCGTCTTCCATACCTATGGAAAAGCATGATCGTAGTCGCACAGAAAACCTAACAGAGATCCTGAGTCGGGCAAACCCAATCCTGCGATCGCAAAATGGCTGCTTTGGCTGCTTGTGCGATCGCATCCCCCGTTCCCCCTCAACGAGATCGAATAAACGAGAGCATAGCCATAGCCCGTAAGTCTTGCTGCATCTGCTCGGCGAAGACGATGGAATCGAACGGACGATAGCAGCGGGTCAAGTGTTTGAGTTTGAGGCTCATCGGGATTCCCATCTCGATATCTATACTCATGAAATAGCGACGACGATACTGAGCGATCGCATTCCTTATCGTCAACTAGCTGACTAATCTATGACCAGAGTTCAGACTTGCAACTATCATCCCTATGCTCAATCGCTATCCCTAGTTTAAACGAATATTCTGCGATCGCTTGTGCATCGCACTGAGGCATGGCAAGCATCCATTGACAAAAGACTTAAGTATTCTTACTCATCGCACTAACGAAAGTGAGTCGAGATTACTCTCTTATGAGAATCGCTAGTGAAGACATATTCCAGATGTTTTGCTCATCTGAAATATCTATTGTAAGGACATGCCAGAGCAAACATGCCGTTATCTAAATTTCAGGAGTAACGATATGAGAAACCAACTCTCTTCACCTGCATTGGCTGACATCGCTCAGAAACGTGGCGGTCAGTGCATCAATGCCGTGGGACTCAAGCTACTCATGTCCTTTGAGGGGTGCGAGTTAAAGGCTTACGACGATGGGGTCGGGGTCATGACCATTGGCTATGGCCACACAGCAGGGGTTGTCCCTGGTATGAGTATTACCCAAGCTAAAGCAGAAGAATTTTTACAGCAAGACTTAAAAGAATTTGAATCCTATGTGGTGGATTTGGTCACCGTTACCCTGAGCAGCGATCAGTTCTCTGCACTGGTTTGCTTCTGCTATAACACTGGCCCACAGGGCTTTGGCGGATCTACGCTGCTGAAGCTACTCAATGGCGGCGATTATGAAGGCGCTGCTAAACAGTTTCCCCGGTGGAATAAGGGAGGAGGAGAACCCATGCTAGGTCTGGAACGGAGACGTCGGGCAGAGCAGGCACTCTTTCGCAGTAAGTCGTGGGAATTTGCGCTTGCCTATGATGGGCCACTAACGGTTTAGGGGATAGGGAAGTGCTTTGGTGTGCGATCGCCCAATCTTTTCGATTCTATCCGTCGATAAATTTTGAAATTTTGAGGTTAAATAGAAATGAAGATTAAAGATTTTGTTGGGGAAAATATTCGTTACGAAAGCAATAAGATTGCTGCGGATTCAGAACTCAGTCAAGAATTGCAAGCTTTACTGATTGAACTGGGCTTACTTTCGGAAATGGAAGAACCCTTTGGGACGAGAGCAATGGCAGCATTGACGCGATTCCAACGCGAGAATGATTGCTATGAACCTGAATTTCTAGGGCCATTGACGGCAGAAAAGCTGATTGAAGTCGCTGAAGTCGGCTCAAGAGCACCAGTCCCAGTCATCACCATGCAAGCACTGCAAGCAACCGTGTTAAAGCTACGCCCTTTAGATTCCCAAGTGTTAGATGAAAAGGAAAAGGTTGTTTTTGCCTCGGGATCTACTTTAGCGTTGACCCTGATTGAACTTGAACGTAAACATTTTAAGGTCACCCTGAGTCAAGCTATCCAGGGATCATCCGTTTGGTACGCTTTTAGCGAACATGTCAAGGTTTCTGGGGCGGATAACCTTAAGCCTGTGGTAAAACCTGCGGATGAAAAACC
>JBAVRC010000959.1:0-4977 GCA_049694615.1 Thermosynechococcaceae cyanobacterium
ATCGCAGGGTATGCCCATCAGGGTCTCGGACCAAAAAGCCCTTCTTGAAGCCCAGCATCTCTTTTGGAATGGCTACAACCTCAGGAGAAATAAATAAAGCCTGATTGAGTCGTAATTTTTGAGCCGCTGCCGCTGCATCCTTCACTACTAAAGTCGTTTGCCAATGCAGCAAATCGTTCGGCTTTGCATCGGCAGGAAAAGGTTTTCCATCTTTAGGCTGCAAATACTCCAAAAATTCAATACCTGGGCCAGTTGGTGCTCTCAAGCCGCTAATGTGCAATCGTGCCCCTTGGACATTATTAAGATGCTCTTGCTCTGTGCCAGCGTTCATGCTTTCCCCCGCTAATTTCAGCCCCAGTATATCGCGGTAAAACTTCAAACTGGCTGGGGTGTTGGAGACTGCGATCGCCGTATGGTCAATCCCCAAAAAGAGCTGATTGGCGGGTTTCTGCCATTTTGGATTGCCTTTGTCAGGGGGGAAATAGATCGTTTCCAGATAATGACCATCGGGATCGCGGAAGTAGAACGCTCGAATCCCGGCAGCAGCTTTATTCGAGGCGGGAATGGTTTGCGGAGCGGTAGAAGCATGTTGCACCTTGAACGATCGCAACCGTTGGTAGGCTTGATCCATATCGCGGGTGACGATCGCAATATGCTGAAACCAGCGATCGTTACTGCGCGAATCGATGGGGAAGGGTCTGCCCTTGGGGGTCAAGTACTCCGTGAGTTCAATCGACTCGCTGCCCAATTGCATCTTTACCACTCTCAAACGCACCCCGAACAATCCTTGCAGTTGTTCGTATTCAGTCCCTAATACTTCGACATCGGAGACTTTTTTGAAAGATAGAACCTGGGAGTAAAAGGCGATCGCCCGATCCATGTCCGCAACCGTCATCCCCACCGAGTCCACAGCCATAACGGTAGATTCAGCTTGCCGTTGGGCCAGAAGGGTCGAGGTCGGTCTGAGATTGACCCCCTGGATGTGCTGGGGATAGGCGGGAGCGCGAGTGGCGATCACAAATGCACTGACCGATAGCAAGACACTGGTTAGGGTGCGGACCAATCGTCGTGTCATGGTTGAGCCTCCTGGAGTAATGATTGAGCAGCTAGCCGAGCAGATTCCAGAAAGGACTGGATTTGCTCCTGTTGAGCTTGACTTGAATCGGCAACTAAGTTAGAGGTCGTCAATACAGCGCCGACCCAATCCTGGGTGTGCCAAAGGCCATTGCCATCGAGTTCGGGCAATTGGGCGGTGCTCGGATAAGGGTAGGGAGAGACATACCAATAGGGTTCGGCATAGCTTGTATCTCCTGGCGAAAGGCCAATCCCAATTGTGATCGGTTCTCCGTTCCTTTGACCGGGCAGATATAACAGCGTTGCCATATCAAAGTGGTGTGGCCAGATGTGAATGGGGGTTGCATCCGCAGCTTCAGCGATCGCTTCCTGTAAGAAATGAAAGGTATTCGCGTAGTAAAGGGTCAGCTCCCAGCGTTCCGCGATGTGTTGATGGGTATCGAAGCGATCGCCATGACCCAGGGGATGATCGGGAAAATCGGGCGGATAGGTCAGCAACTGAATCCCACTAGTATTGACACCGAGCCTGGTTAGTTCGGATTTATGCCAGTCTAGAGCTTCTGTTAAAGTTTTTCGATGGAGAGATTGAGAGGCGAAAATGCGATTGTGTTGATTGATGAGTCCAGCCGTTAGGGAGATGGGGTCAAGCACTACCCGAAAGGGTGTCTCGGCTCGAATTGGTGCGCCCATAAACACTTCTAATGTGGGGTTCCAGGATAAGCTGACGTGACTGCCATCGGGGAGAGGTTCTGCCAGTGCTGCACCGACTGCGGCAATGGATTGAATGGCATAGTGTAGTTGCAATCTCCCTTCATTCAGATCTTGCGGCGAGATCGTATGCGATATTGAGGAGGAAAGGATCATGGTAGATCTCCATTGATTTTTAAGGGGTTATTAAAGTGATTTATGCCGCCCAGCGATCGCAGAGATGATCGGCTACTCGTAAGGCATTGGCAATAATGGTGAGGGTAGGATTGACGGCACCACTGGAACAAAAGAAGCTTCCATCGACCACGTAGAGGTTATCGATATCGTGGGTGCGGCAGTTGAGATCTAAGACGGAAGTAGCGGGATCTTCCCCAAACCGACAGGTGCCGAGCTGATGTCCTACGCCATCTAGAGGTAGTTTGCCTGTATAGGTTTTCCCTGCGCCAACAAAATAGGAACAGTTGGGCATGATTTCTTGGCCGCATTCAATGGATTTCAGAATTTCAATCCAGCGTTGTTCCAATCGAGCATAAGGTTCGGAGTTATTCTCGGTATAGTCGAGGATGATTTTGTCGCCATCGACTCGGACGTGGTTATTGGGGTTGGGCAAATCTTCAACGGTCAACCACCAATCAATCGAATGGCTGGCAACTTCCTCTGGTGTGAGAGGTGCGTAGGCTGCTGCATTTCCCTCTAAGGCTTCTTTACTCACTTTACCTAGGGTTTGGATTTGTCCGAGCGGATAGTCGTACCCTTCTTCCCCCCAGTAAAAATCGTTAATGGATAGGGTTTTCTGGAAAGCAGTGGGATTGGGCTTTTTGCTGACGCCGATGATAGAACCCAGCACATGCTTCATGAAGTTGCGTCCAACCAGACCGGAACTGTTTGCCAGTCCATTGGGATGTTGCGCGTTCGCAGATCGGAGCATCAACACAGAAGAATTGATGGCCCCGCAGGCGATCGCCACGATATCTCCAGAAAACATCTGAACTTCAACCAGTCCTGACTCAGGATTGCGGATTTCGACTTCCACGCTGGAGATTTCTCGCCCTGAAGAATTCGTGTGGAACTTTAGCACCTTGGCTTCGGTCAGCAGCGTCACATTGTTTTGCCCCATAACGGGGCGCACAGCAGTGACCTCAGCATCGGATTTGGCTTGAACCAGGCAAGGAAAACCGTCGCAGGTATTGCAACGAATACATTCGCTCAAGTACCGTTGGGCTTCGTTGAGGCGGATACCGACGGGGGTGTGATAGGGGTTCAGTCCTTTCGATTTGAGCATATCCGAAACTTCCTGAATGCGAGGTTCGTGACTCACGGCAGGATAGGCATACTCCTCGCTACGGAACGGTTCGGTCGGATCTTCTCCGCCTTTGCCATGGACCTGATAGAGCTTTTCAGCTTGGATGTAATAGGGTTCAAAATCTTTGTACTTCAAGGGCCATGCTGGAGAGATGCCATCTTGATGTGGGTAAGCTTCAAAATCTTTCTCTCGCAGGCGAAATAGCGCTGCACCATAGACCTTGGTATTGCCGCCGACACAGTAACTCATGCCGGGGTGCAGTTCGCCACCGTTTTTGTCATACCAAACTTCAGGGTTATGGTAGCGATCGCTCTTAAACACGACCTTGGTGTTCCAATTGTCTTTTTCTCTCGGTAAGAATGGCCCTCGTTCCAGGAGCAAGATCTTTTTGCCACTCTGAGCCATGCGGTAGGCCAGTGTGCCACCTCCCGCTCCAGTGCCGATAATAATGAGATCGTACTGATCAGTCACCATTTCCTTACTCCAATCGCTACAGGATTACCCTTGTAGGAGCAATATAGATGCTTAAGTTGGATGGAGGATGATGGAGGGCTGAAGCGTTGATAGGAATAGTCTAAAATTTTGCTGAATTCAAATTCTTTAAGTCAGATTCCTATCCAGAAGGGCTGGGTTAATTTGGATTCGGCGGCCTTACCGGGGGGTGACATCATTTGTGATTTAGAGAAACTGCGCGAGACCCCGATTCATTTGGCCAACAAGACCGGCAACCGGAAAAGGTCACGTTGCTGGTGGATGGAGATCGCTGCGCAGGCTTGAATTCAAAATGATCTTTTTATCGAATCCTTCGCCCACGCTGCCCTTCTCAATTGTGGATGTCGTGGCTCAAGATAGCGGCGTGCCCAATGTGGTGTCGGGGATCATTCTGCGCAATCGGCTATACGATACGATTTTTGAGGTGATTGTATTCACCATCGCCATTATGGGCTGTAATTTTCTATTGGCAAATGAGCGTCCCCTCGGTCAGGTGTATCAATTTCCCGATCAATCCTCTGTGCTGTTGGCCCGGTTAGGAGCGACGATTTCCGCTTTGGTCGGCATTGAATTGGCCATTCGCGGGCATCTTAGTCCGGGTGGTGGCTTTGCGGCAGGGGTCGCTGGGGGAACTGCGATCGGGCTGATTGCCATGACGTCTTCGCCCGAGTGGATGCAGTCGATCTATCAACGCTGGCACGCCGCTATTTGGGAGAAAATTTCGGTGTTGGTCTTTGTGTTGCTATCAATCATGACGCTGGATGGGGTGGAACTGCCCCACGGAGAAATGGGAGCACTGATCAGCGGTGGCATTGTCCCGATTTTGAATATTTTAGTGGCGGTCAAAGTCGCCTTGGGATCCTGGGCTGTGGTTTTGATTTTCATTCGGTATCGGGGATTGCTGTGATGGGATAGAGGGCGATCGCTCTCGGTCAAGGCTCCTTAATCTTTGGCATCTTGGATAAGATTTCGATGCCCCTGAAGACTGGATCTTGAGGGGCATTGTTATGGGTCATTGAATGGTTAAGGTTTCGACGATCTTCTGCGTCCCGTCGGGTTGGATTTGCCAAACGTCGTAACTACCGGTCACATCTCCTTCGGCATTCAAGTCAACGGTCCCACTGACCCCCTGATAGTCGATGTCTTGTCCCTGCCGCAATTGCTGCAATCCGTCGCAGACCTCTACAACCGCCTTACCGGGGGGATTGGCAACCTCACGGAGGCGATCGCGCAAGGCGGTTCCGGTGGTTGCCTGGGCTGACGCTGCGGCTAAAACAGCCAGAGCTGCTGCATCCCAAGTGTTGGGGTCGTAAATGGTCGGATCGGTGTGGTAGGTTTTGCGAAAGCGATCGCGAAAAGCCTCGAATCCAGGCCCCGCCGGATGGATTGCTGTGCAGAGT
>JBAVRC010000960.1:0-6249 GCA_049694615.1 Thermosynechococcaceae cyanobacterium
GCCAAGATGCGATCGCCTCTCCCAATTCTGCCCCCAACCCAGTCGGGGAAACGGACATGGAGGGATATACAGATGAAGCTACTCGGTCAAATCCTTAGAACGAGATCTCGATGAAGCCCCTTGTCAACATGATTGAAACGCACCAACTGAATCCCCAAGAAATAGCAAATCAAACAAAATGCCTGGGTTGTGTTTACAACCCAGGCATTTTGACAGGGACCCCCGTTGCAGCTCACCGTAACGGAGGTGCCTCAAATTGCATACTAGGCAAAAGAATTGCCGGAGACTGAGCCGAAGCGACACGCGGCTGGGTAGGCAGGGACGCTTGCATCCGAGTGGTAAGCGCTGCTGTTTTCGCATCGTAGATTTGGGTCATTCCCTTTGGATATAACCCAATTCCAATGATGGGAATCAACAGGCACGCAATAATAAACACTTCCCGAGGCTCGGCATCCGCTAAAACCTCGTGCTCCACCAGTTCTTTGTTTTCGGATCCAAAGAAAATTTCTCGCAGCATAGAGAGTAGATAAATGGGGGTGAGAATGACGCCCACCGCCGCGAGAAAGACCACAATGACTCGGAAGGTAATGTTGTAGGCATTGCTGGTGAAGAAGCCCACAAAAACCATCAGTTCTGCCACAAACCCGCTCATACCGGGTAAGGCAAGGGATGCCATGGAACAAGCGGTAAACATGGCGAAGATTTTGGGCATCTGTTTGCCCACCCCACCCATTTCTTCCAGGATCAGCGTATGGGTGCGATCATAGGTGGCCCCCACCAGGAAGAACAAGCTCGCACCGATCAACCCGTGGGACACCATTTGCAACACCGCGCCGCTGAGGCCCAAATCCGTATAGGAGGCAATCCCAATGAGGACAAACCCCATGTGGGAAATGGAAGAATAGGCAATTTTTCGCTTCAGATTGCGCTGGGCAAAAGAGGTCAGCGCGGCATAGATAATATTGACCACTCCCAAGACCACCAGGGCTGGAGCGAAATAGGCATGGGCTTGGGGCAACATTTCCACATTCATGCGAATGAGGGCATAGCCACCCATTTTGAGCAAAATACCCGCCAGCAACATGTGTACGGGAGCAGTGGCTTCCCCGTGGGCATCGGGCAGCCAGGTGTGCAAGGGGACAATGGGTAGCTTGACGGCATAGGCTACAAGCAATCCACCATACACCAAGAGCTGAAAGGTGAGTCCGTATTCCTTAAGACCCAAGGTATGGAGATCGAAGGTGACGGTATCGCCATAAAAGGCCATCGCTAGGGCCGCGACCAAAATAAAGAGGGAACTGCCTGCGGTATACAAAATGAACTTGGTTGCCGCATACAGGCGCTTATAGCCGCCCCAAATGGCCAGCAACAGGTAGACCGGAATGAGTTCCAGTTCCCATACCAAAAAGAACACCAACATGTCCTGGACAGCAAAAACCGCAATCTGACCGCCATACATGGCCAGAATCAGAAAATAAAACAGCCGGGGCTTCATGGTAACGGGCCAAGCCGCCAGCGTGGCTAGGGTGGTGATAAACCCGGTGAGCAGAATGAGGGGCATGGATAGACCATCGGCCCCCACCGACCACTTGAGACCAATTTGCGGAATCCAGTCATAGCTTTCAACCAACTGCATGTTGGGATTGGCAAAGTCGTACTGGGTATAAAACGCCGTGACGATCAGGGCAAAATCGATTAAGCCAATGACCAAGGCGTACCACCGAATGGGATTGCCTTTTCCAGTTTTATCGGGAATAAAGGGAATCGCCGCAGACGCCAGCAAGGGAAAAAAGATAATGGTCGTCAGCCAAGGAAAATGGGTAAGAGTCATGGTCAGCAGCCTTTTGCACTGATAAAACAGTGTGTGTCACAATCTAAGACCGTTTTGTATCCGTTTAAACGGCCACGATGACGAGACCGAGGACGGCCAAAAAGACGATCAGGGCATAAAATTGCGCCCGACCATTTTCAAAGTACTTGAGACCTTCGCCTGTGATCACCGCGAGGAATCCGGTCAAGTTGACTGCACCATCGACTACGTTGTAGTCGACTTCGAGCACTTGACGGGCTAGACGCCGGGTACCCCGCACAAAAACAGCGTCGTAAATATCGTCGAAATACCACTTATTCAGCGACAGACGGTAGAGGGATGAGAAGCGATTGGCGATCGCCCCAGCATCGATCTTGTGGCGCAAGTACATGAAGGAGGCGAGGGTAATCCCAATCAAGGAGATGCCCACAGAATTGCCCGCCATGAGCAGAAACTCGGGCAAATCGGCTTCCTGAGAGGCGGCTAATGCCTGTGCCGCTGTTTCAGTCGGCGCATAGACAAAGGCCTCGAAGCGGTTATTGAACGGCATCCCCAACAACCCAATCAACATCGAGGGAACTGCCAAAACCAAGAGGGGCAACGTCATGCTCCAAGGCGATTCGTGGGGCGTATCGTGATGATGGCCGTGTTCCTCGTGATCCGCGATCAGGACAGGGGACTCTAACTCTTTCGGGTTCATGGCTCCTGGTCCGAAGGGTAAAGCATCGCCTAGAGAAGCGGCGCTCAGTAAAGCGTTCTGGATTTGGAGATCTTTGCCGCGAAAAGGGCCTTCAAAGGTGGTGAAATACATGCGGAACATGTAAAACGCCGTGATCCCGGCGGTGAGCCAGCCCAGAACCCACAGGGCCGGATTGGCCGCATAGGCATTGCCCAAAATTTCGTCTTTGGACCAAAATCCGGCGAAGGGAGGGATGCCAGAAATGGCCAAACACCCAATCAAAAAAGTGGTGGCAGTGAAGGGCATATATTTGCGCAGACCGCCCATGAGCCGCATGTCTTGGGCCAAAACTGGATTATGGCCAACCACCCCTTCCATGCCATGGATCACGGAGCCAGATCCTAGAAACAGCATGGCCTTGAAATAGGCATGGGTCATGAGGTGAAACAGTCCCGCTGAGTACGAGCCAATGCCCATGGCCATCACCATATAGCCAAGTTGGGAAATGGTGGAATAGGCCAACCCTTTTTTAATATCGTTTTGGGTAATAGCAATGGACGCGCCCAGGAAGGCGGTAAAGGCTCCGGTCCAGGCAATGACCTCCATGACGGCAGGGAGCCCTTCAAAGACCGGAAACATCCGCGCAATCAGGAAGACACCAGCCGCAACCATTGTGGCGGCGTGGATCAGGGCCGAAATGGGTGTCGGACCTTCCATGGCATCCGGGAGCCAGACGTGGAGCGGAAATTGGGCCGACTTCGCCACCGGGCCTAAAAAGACCAAAATGGCCAACACGCTGGCGACCAAAAGGCTGAGCTGGCCGTTGGCCACGAGGTCTTGGAGGCGATCGCCAATGGTTTGAAAGTCGAAGCTACCTGTGGCCCAGTACAGCCCTAAAATGCCGAGCAAGAGACCAAAGTCCCCCACCCGGTTGGTGACAAAGGCTTTTTGGGCCGCATCGGCAGCGGCCTTGCGATCGTACCAAAACCCCACCAGCAGGTAGGAACACATCCCCACCAACTCCCAAAAGATATAAATCTGGACGAGGTTGGGACTGATCACCAGCCCCAGCATGGAGGAGCTAAAGAGGCTTAAATAGGCGTAGAAGCGCACATATCCGGCATCGTGGGCCATATAGCCGTCGGTGTAAACCATCACCAAAAAGGCCACGGTGGTGACAACCACCAGCATCATGGCTGTAAGATGATCGACGGTGTAGCCCATTGTCAGGTGAAAGTTGCCCGCTGCCGCCCATTCAAAGGTGCGCAGATAGGCATCGTGACCTTGAATTTGGCTACCTAAGAGCGCAAAAGACAACGCCATCGATGCGCCGAGAAAGGCAATAATCAACACTGCATTGACTTGCCGCAGTGTATTGGTGGCGCGGTTAAAAGAAATCAAACCTAGGCCAACCAACATCGCCCCAGCAAGGGGGAGGACTGGAATTAACCAGGCGTATTCGTATAAGGGTTCCATCACTGACGCTGCTGAAACTTTAACAGGGAGTCCGAGGCGCAAAACAGTCTAATTGTGACACACTCTACCAAAACGGATCTGTATCCCCATAATGGGAAGTCTTCCCCGTTGCGTAAATTTGCTTTACAAAACGCTGGACTTTTTTAAGTCTCAACCGCCTCTGGGTTGTTTCTGGGTTGTTTCAGGACAGGAACGGTTAACCAACGGCCAAGCGCGATTCCTCGTAATGAATCCGGGGAATACTGGCTAAGGCCACCTGCAGGGGCCTGATCACGTCTTCACGCCCGTTCACCTGTTCTATTCGGGACACCAAGTTACCTTGGTTGAATAGAAGGATGGTCGGAATACTGGTCAGACTGAAGGTCTTGGCTAGCCAGAAATTCTCGTCTGCATTAATTCGGACCACCTTGAGCCCGCATGGACTTTCGTGCTGAAGCCGCATAATTGCTGGTTCAATGATGCGACAGGGACCGCACCAAGGCGTCCAAAAATAGACTAAAACCGGAATCGGGGATCTTAAAACGTCTTCTTTAAATGATTTTTCGCCAATCGATGCAATCATAGGACCCTTCCAGTCCGATGGATGTTATCAACCTCTGGGATCATGCTAACAGCGAATGCTCATCGCTGCACGAATCATCCAAGGATGTGCCCACCAAATGAGACCAATAAACAGAGCTACGCCCATATAGGCAGGGCGCAAAAATTCTTTCAGGATAAGGGTTTGGCGCTTCTGGATAATGGCCCAGAAGGGGACGACAGAGGTTTGGGTTTGTAGGGCAGAAAAGGCATCTCCATAGCGCAGACTGAGACGGCGATCCCCATGCCAAACCGCAAAGAGGTGATAGCCAATGAGACCCAAAGAAGTGGCGATCGCAAAGGTTGTCCCCAGCCAAAGGGTATGGGCGATACACCAAATCACCTGACCCACCATTTGCGGATGTCGCGTAATGCGGATAATACCCGTCTCGAAGAGATGCACCTGGGGTTTTTGAATCGCAGCAATTTCTAGCAAGTTAAAGGTGGCGGGATAGAGAAATAAGAAGGATAGGGCGGACAATCCCCAAACCAAGGGCTTAAGACCGGGCTGATTTTGTAGCTGCCAGAGTTGAACGCCATCGTACCGATGGTTGAGAAAATAGGTAATCAGGACCAGGGCAAGACTGATGCTGACGAGGGCAAACAAGACTCGATAGAGACGGGCACCGATCCGTTGTTCGGCCTTGAGGCGGAGGCTGGCTAATCCGCTATGGGCTAAGGCAAAACCGCCAATGAGCGCCAACATCCAAAAATGGGAGGGCGCAAGCCAGGTATGAACATCCATTGGGTCAAAGGTCATTGCTTAGGTTTGGATTTAGCCAGCATAGGCCCATTGCGATCGCGTCAACCGGATCTGGGCCAGGGTAAAGATGATGGGAATAATACGCCCATAGTTCGTCGCAATGGAGCGCCACCCCAAATCCATCAGAAAACCGACCCAAAGCGCACTGCCAATAGCAGCAAAAAGACTGCGGGTGGCGGTGTAGCGCAAAGCAGTAGCCGAGAGTCCTTGACGCGCCGTTTGCAGCACGAGTTGCCCCCGGACGAGCGATCCCGCCGCCACATCAGCCAGGACAGAACTCAGGGCCAAGACACTTCCCCCTTCCACCAACAGTCGCAGGGGGTCCGTATGGCAGTGAAGGGGCAAGGGGTTATTGGCGGACTGATGCAGTGCATCTCGAATCCGCTGCACCACCGCTTCTTTTTCGGTGGTTGGCATTTTCTGCCAACTTCGTTGCATCAGGTGCAGAAAAATTTCTGCTTCTAAGTCCGTTGTGGAGAGGGTCGCCGAAAACCGTAATTTCAGATAACGGCAAACCCTGACTAACACTTCTCTGTAGGTGATCGCTTGCGACTCGCCCCGCAACACTGTCAACCCATCAGCCGCCAAAAAGCGAAAGCGGGTCTCTAGGGCATCCAACCAACGGTGGCGATCGCGACTTTGAACCTGCACTGGATCGAGCCGCTGGAGATAATCTAGAGGATTAAACTTCCGCCGAAATAGAATTTCAGTCAGGTCATGCAACTCCTCTTCCGTAGCGAGTTCGAGCGCTACCCTTAATTCGTCCATGCATTTTTACGGAAAGTTAGATCTGTATTTTACCGTTAAGACCTATGTTCCGGCCAGGATGGCAAAGATTTAGGGTCTCCCTGCCATCCTGGACCATTGCATTATTGGTCGGTGGTCAGAATACTGACAATCCCGTTACGGTTTAGTAAATCGATGACTTCATCGGCCTTGGCC
>JBAVRC010000961.1:0-2192 GCA_049694615.1 Thermosynechococcaceae cyanobacterium
GAACGCGGTATTTGAAAAATTCAAAGTCAATCCATTCTGGAAAATATTCTATTCCAATCCTGCTCATTATGCATTTGAAACAGAACTTACTTTTCTCCTCCAGCATTACCATCAAATCAAGCTTTCCTTTGAATATAGCAGTAGTTTTGTCTGTGATTTTTCATTGCTTCTAGACCTAGCTTATGCTGATGTCACTTTGCAAGACTCGAAGAAAAAGGCTTTTTTGTCTGTTTACGATGAAGCTGTGAAGGAGTTGCCTACTCCAGCTTTGGCTATTTATCTGATGTGTGATCCTGAAATTGAACTGAAAAGAATTCGTAAGCGAGGCCGATCTGTTGAAAACTCAATTACAATTGAGTTTCTTCGTTCATTGAACCTTTCGCTTGAGAAACGTGTATCAGATTTTCATGGAAATATTCTTACTATTGACAGTGAGCATTTCAACTTTGCTAATGACGAGCAGGCACAGAAAAAAGTTATAGAACTAGTGCAGAATTCTCTTCCTGAGTTGTCTTGATCGCAGTGCCTCAATTTGGTGACGGTGCGCAATCACCAAATTATACATCTCATAATGACTAGTGGGGCTGGTTCATTTTTAGCCAATCGAAAATTTGGTTGCAGGTGAGGTCTAGAGGAATAGGCGTAAGGACCAGAGGGCGATCGCCTTCTAGGACAAATATTAGTGGGCAAGCCCAAGGGAGGAGCTTAACGCCTGAGATTTTGGAGTTGATTTTGAATGACGACCAATGAAAAACCTGACCAGGTGGGGCAACTGACACAAGGATTGAAGTTAATCGATTTTGGGCTTGCAATCTGTAAATGAGAGAGATTCGTCATCTAAATATCCTGCGATCGCCATTTCAATGACGGCCCAAATGGGATAGTTCATGGCTTTGGCTCTTGCTTCTAAACCCGATTGAATGGATGCGGGTAATCCCTGAAAAAATAAGTTAGCAAGTTCAGGAGAAAGATGTTGATCTGGGATAGGTTGTGTTTGCATCGGTTAATCCCTCGCTGGAATTCTGACGTTGTAGGGTGGATTTACGGCTTGGATAATGAGACCCTCTAGGTCAGACGCTAAGTTAACCCACTGATCGAAATCTAGCAAATAAAAGGTTATCTTGATGTCTGCGGGATCCATTCTTTCAATAAAAGCCCACAGTAATGCTTTGTGTCCTGGGCTTCCTGCTGTTTGATGCTAGGCATGGGTGGGGGTGCGATATTTAATTAGACGTTTGTGGCTGATTCATTTTCAACCAATCGAAAATTTGGTCGCAGGTGAGGTCTAGGGGAATAGGCATAAGGACCAGAGGGCGATCGCCTGCTTCACAAAACATAGGGAGTTGGTTGGGCAAATAAACCACAATGGAGCGATCAGAGGGGTCTATTATCCACCCCAATTGTGTTCCGTTTTGGAAGCTATGCAGAATTTTTTGGGTGATCCGATTATGGCTTTGGTCGGGGGAAAAAATTTCAATGAGCCAATCGGGCGGAATAAAAAAATCATTGGGCACTTCGCCATCTGTATCAAACGGGATATGCTCCCATTCAAACACCGCAATATCTGGGACAATGGAGCGATCGCCAAAGCTACAGCGTAATTCGGGCCAAGCGTAAGCAATTCTCGCATTGGATGCGGCTTGATTAATGGCAAGAGAGAGACTTAGTTGCAGATGACTATGTTTACCTTTGGGCATCGGTTTTTGCAGAATCTCTCCGTCGATATATTCGCTATATTCGCTGGCTGGTTCGGTTTCAGAGAGATCCAGAAATTCCGTGAGCGTTAACGGAGCTTTGGCGAGAGTCATTGGACTTTTTCGCAAGCTGGGTTCAGTTCATCAATTCAGTGTACCGCATAGCAGCGGGGGGATCTGCTAGGCTAAGATTTTCACTCAGCACTAAGCTGTTGCCCAGAAATCACTTAGACTAAAAGCATCTGATCGGGTAGAGCCGACATGGATACAATTAATATCTCAAATCTAGTTGAGCTGACCGATGAACAGTTTGAGCAATTGTGTCGGAATAATCGAGATGTCCGCATCGAGCAAAGTGCAGACGGGCATTTACTGATTATGCCGCCAACCGGATGGGAAACAGGGAACCGCAATAGCGAATTGACCTATAGACATCTCCAACATATAATCTCTGATTTAATTTACAATAGTAAATAATATTTCTCAATCTAAAAATAT
>JBAVRC010000962.1:0-5768 GCA_049694615.1 Thermosynechococcaceae cyanobacterium
TCCCCTCTAAGGCCAGTGAGTGGCGGGAGAGCACCGAAATGCCCAGCCCCCCAACAATGGCTTGTTTGATCGCCTCATTGCTGCCAATTTCCATCACCACATTCATTTCCATCCGGTTTTCAGCACAAAAGCCTTCCACAGCCATGCGGGTCCCAGACCCACTTTCCCTCATAATGAACGGCTCTTCGGCCAGTTTTTGGAGGGAAATATTTTTTTCGTTGACCAGGGGATGGTTGTAAGGCGCCACCACCACCAAGGGATTTTCCATGACCGGTCGCACACAGATATCGGAACTGGTTGGCGGCTGACCAATAAAGTAGAGATCGTCCAAGTTCTCTGCCAGACGTTCAAGCACTTGCTGACGGTTGGTGACTTGAAACGCAATGTTAATGCCGGGATACTGGCGGCGGAAGGGACCTAACAGCCGGGGCACAAAGTACTTGGCTGTTGTAATGGCCGAAATACGGAGCTTGCCTTGCTTCATCCCACGCAAATTCGCGAGGGTCATTTCTAACTCCGAAAATCGCACCGCAATGTCACGGCTGCTTTTGAGGACTTCTTCCCCGGCTTCGGTCAGATACAATCGCTTGCCAATTTGTTCAAACAACGGCATCCCAATTGCTTTGGTCAGTTGTTTCATTTGCTGAGATACAGTGGGCTGTGTGAGATAGAGATCTTCGGCGGCTTTGGTAAAGCTACCGTGCTTGGCGATCGCTTCAAAGACTTGTAGTTGATGTAGGGTAGCCTGCTTCACAATGAACGCTCCTGTTGGCCATCGGATTTCTGCGGCGATGCGATTGACTCTGGATCAGCACGCCTGCTCCTCATCTATATAAGAGCATCATCGCAAAATGTTAATAGATAAAGTCTATCGCACATTTCACCATATAACTGAATTGATTTCCGTGGCTTATACAAGGCTTAGCCCAGTTTTATAAGCTAAAAGGCCCATTTGCTTGGTTCTACGCGGTCAATGGAGCAATAAGAAACCTCGCTAGATACAATAGATTTTATCAATTTAATATTCGTTTAGCTCATTTTTGATCTATGGCCAATTGAATTCAGCCGGGATGGCCATTGCCCCAGTTGCGGCCCAATGGCAGCTGGGTCTAAAGCGCCTCAAACGTTCCCGTAAAGCCGTTGAGGGTCGTACAGCGTTCAATCAATTCTTCGGCATCATTGACATCTTCCAATTCATATTCCATGATGCGGCGCTCGTCACCTTTCATTTTTTTAGACGAGAGGGGTGTACTGGCATACTGGGCTGCGATCGCCTTAAAGGCGGTGGCATGGTCCCGCCAGCCGGCTGCCGAACATTGAATGGTAACTTTCCACATGGTTTTGCCTTTGACCGATTGTGTTGACAAGCAATTCAGGCTCTATTGTGTCACTGCGCTGGATAATGAGAGCAAGTCATTAGGGGACCAACATCGGTGGATACTGAAAATTCAAGCCTCATCGAGCATCAAAATGTGCCGCAAGCCCATCGCGGTCTCCACGACTTTTTGTATGACGCTGAAGATGAACATGGTGTAGAGACTGTCTCTGAACGGGCACAAGCCTCTAACCTTGATGCGCCTCAATCCGTTGAAGCCTGGTGTAATGCGGTGCAAAATGCAAAGATTGCCGGGGTGTATGCCGTGCTCAATAGCGATCGCCAAACCCAGTACATTGGATACTCTCGCAACGTCGCCCTCTCCCTACGGAGTCATCTGACGCAGAAAGGTGCGGCGGTGTGTGCCTTTGTCGCCGTTGCGCCCTTCAAATTTCCGAAACGCGAGGATATGGAACAACTTCGGGACCAATGGATCGCCGAATTGCCCAGTCTCCCCCCTGGCAACTTGGATGGCACTTGGGCCGGAACCGTGCAAGATGCGGCAAAACAAGTGATGTCTGCCGCTGAGCGGGAAGCCTATGAAGCGAAAAAGTTAAAACTCCGCCGCGCCATGGCCGATGATACTCTGAATCGAGCCGTCGTCAGCACACCCAGTGAAGTCGAACAGCGGCAGAAACTTGCCGCAGCCCTGAATGACGATAACTGGAGCGCCGTCATTCAGGAGCAAACACAGCAAACCCAAGAACCCTAACAAGATCCGGCAAAATCCCGGCATTAGGGGGCCAAAACCGAAACCACAACACGGTCTGAAGCACCGGTACAGGTGATCCCTTCGGGAAGCGTCAGATCTTTGACCTGCAACATTTGTCCCACTTTGAGATGGGAAATATCGATGGCAATGCGCTCAGGAATAGCACCGGAAAGACAGTGGACTTCCAGGGAATTCAAGACCGTATCTAAAGAACCATTTTCTTCCGTTACCCCAGAGGCTTGTCCGGTAAAATTCAGAGGGACATTGATCGTCAACTGTTTTTCTGCATCAATGGCAAAGAAACTGAGTTGGTAAACATCGTGATTACTTGGATGCGTTTGAACTTCTTTCAACAACGTCTTAAAAGATAAAGCGAGATCTTTGACATTGACGGTGACCAAAGAGTTATTCACTTTTGCCTTTAATAGCAACGTTTTGACCGATTTATGGTCAACTACTAATGAAAGCGATTCAGTCCCGCTATGGCCATATAACACCACTGGCGTGAGGCCAGAACGGCGCAAAGCCCTGGGATTTTGTTGAGGACGTGGCTGACAATTAAGTGCAAATTCCATGCAGATATAACCCTTAGAACATAAGGTGGATAGCAAGAACCTCGTAGCTTCAGATGTTCTGCAGATCCACTAGATCTGGTTCAAGGGCAAATTGAGCCAATCAAATAGTGAAGAAAAAGAACAAGAGAGTTAGGTGGCCAACTTTTAACCGACACAGGTCTCACCTGTCCACTATAGCGGATTGTGGCATGAACCCCCTATTGCCCAATTCCCACGTAATAGAATCCCGCTTGCTCAAGTAACGTTTTATCGAGGAAATTGCGACCGTCGATGATCACCGGATGTTCCATCCTGTTCGCCATCATCTTATAGTCCAGGGTCAAAAACTGTGCCCATTCCGTCACCAACACAATGGCATCGCACCCATCAGCCAAGTGAGCTGCATCCATTTCGACAAGGACATTGGACAACCCCTGCCCCACCCCATTTTGGGAGACCAGCGGATCATAGGCTTTCACTTTAGCCCCTAGGCGAGTGAGTTGTTCGACCAGGGTTAAAGCAGGCGCATCGCGCATGTCGTCGGTATCTGGCTTAAAGGTTAGCCCTAATAATCCAACCGTTTTGCCTTTTAGGACTTTGAGGGTTTGTTGCAATTTCTCAATCACCACCAGTCGCTGACGTTGATTAACCGTAACGGCAGCTTGCAACAGTTCGGCCTCGTAACCATAGTCGGAAGCGGTATGAATGAGAGCCGACACATCTTTGGGGAAACAAGATCCACCCCATCCCAAGCCCGCTTGTAAAAACTTGGTGCCGATCCGCGAGTCTAAGCCAATGCCTTTGGCCACTTCAACCACGTTGGCTCCGACGCGATCGCAGATATTGGCCACTTCGTTAATAAAACTAATTTTGGTGGCAAGAAAGGCATTGGACGCATACTTCACCATTTCTGCCGAACTGAGGTCGGTGGTGACCACAGGCACAGGCGGCAAGGTCTGATCTTCGGCAAACTGACGTTGCACAATTGGTTGGTAGAGTTCTTGCATTAAGGCGATCGCCTTGGTTGAAGTGCTCCCCAAGACAATTCGGTCGGGGTTAAAGGTATCGAACACCGCAGACCCTTCCCGGAGAAACTCGGGATTACTCACCACATCAAACTGGACCTCACCCCCTAGAACACCAGACCGATAGCGAGGGGTTGGGGTCTCGCGATCGCCCCCAACCGTAACCAATTCAGATTCCCCTTGGGCAATACCGTCCAACACCAACATACGGACCCAGTCTCCCGATCCGATGGGAACGGTGGATTTGTTGACAATAACCTTGTAGCCCGTCTTGAGATTTTGACCAATTCCACGCGCCACCGCTTCAACATAGCGCGTATCGCTTTCGCCATTGGGAAGGGCTGGAGTCCCCACAGCAATGAACAAAATATCGCCATGGGCGACACCAGCAGCTAAATCGTCGGTAAATTCAATGTTTTGCGTTTGGATAGAACTTTGTAAAATTTCGGGCAGTCCCGGTTCATAAATGGGAGATTGCCCTTGTTGGAGGAGCTTGACCTTTTCGATGTTGTTATCTACACAAACCACATGATGGCCAATATGGGCCAAACAAGCACCTGTCACCAAGCCAACATATCCCGTTCCAATAACGCAAACCTTCATTATAGTTAAAATCCTAATGTTTAATAAATCACTTAACCGTTAATAGCAATTAAAAATAAAGCCTTATCCCCCATCGCCGCTGGATGATCGGCGATTCCAGTTACACTTCCACGTAGGCATTCGAAGGAGCAGGTAACGCGCCTTCAACGCGACTGCGGAAGTCTTCAATGGTGCGTTGCAGTCCCTCTGTTAAAGGAATGATCGGTTGCCACCCCAACGTGGCCTTAGCCAGACTAATATCTGGTTGCCGTTGACGCGGATCGTCTTGGGGCAACGGCTTAAATTGAATTTCAGCGGATGGGTTGATCATCGCTTGAATTTTTTGGGCGAGCTCCAGAACCGTATATTCATCAGGATTACCTAAATTAACAGGTCCGATACAGTCGCCATTCATCAGCCGAATTAAGCCTTCTACTAAGTCGGAGACATAGCAAAAACTCCGCGTTTGGGATCCGTCGCCGTACACCGTGAGCGGCTCGCCTTTCAACGCTTGCACAATAAAGTTGCTAACGACTCGACCATCGTTCTCCAGCATGCGGGATCCATAAGTATTAAAAATTCGTGCCACACGAATATCAACTTGGTTTTGACGATGGTAATCGAAGGCAAGGGTTTCAGCAACTCGCTTCCCTTCGTCATAGCAACTCCGAGGCCCGATGGGGTTCACGTTGCCCCGATAATCCTCGGTTTGAGGATGAATTTCTGGGTCTCCGTAGACCTCCGAAGTCGATGCCAGTAAAAACCGAGCTTTGACTCGTTTGGCTAACCCTAAGGCATGTAATGTGCCCATCACGTTGGTTTTGATGGTTTTTACAGGATTGTACTGATAATGCACCGGAGAGGCCGGACAGGCCAGATGATAAATTTGATCGACTTCAAGGCGCACTGGATCTGTAACGTCGTGGCGGATGAGTTCAAAGTTGGGGTGGTTGAACCACTGCAATAGGTTATGCCTGCGCCCGGTAAAGAAGTTATCTAAACAGATCACCTCATGGTTAGCGGCCATTAACCGATCAATTAAATGCGATCCGATAAATCCGGCACCACCTGTCACTAAAATTCTCATGTGAATGTTACTGCCCCAGCTTTTTTGCGATCGCCTGATAAATGCAGGCGCAGCAATAGCCCTATGTCAGACAACGGGGAATCAACCTGCGCCAGAAGAAGGATGGGATACTTCTATGTATCAATCCTGGTTTAGGATACCCCTGATTGTCAACTGTTATTCCAATCCTGCTTAGGGGATGGATGGGGGTTGGACTGTACATTCATTTTTTGCACACTGATATTTATAAAGTTGGTTAATATAAGGCTCTTGCCAGGTTAACGGAACCTCCAGCAGCGCTCGGGTGCCCGTAATGCCCTGCCCGATAAACAGCAGGAGTGCAAAGCTATTGAGCAGAATATGGACGTTGCGCCAACGCTGGGTCTTATCCTGATAAATCTCGCGGAGAATCGCCAGGGAAATAATCATCAAAATGGCAGCGGTGATCCCGTAG
>JBAVRC010000963.1:0-3281 GCA_049694615.1 Thermosynechococcaceae cyanobacterium
GGATAGGGTGTTTAGCCTATATCACCCTGATGGGAAACGGTTTGCCAGTGCAATTGAGTTATCTCAACAAGCCGAGCAGGAGCGATCGCGCGCTGAACAGGCTCAACGTCAGGCCGAGCAGGAGCGATTACGGGCCGATGCGTTAGCTGCCCAGTTACTGGCGTTGGGGATCAATCCTGAGGAGATTGGGTGATGTCAGCCCTGCTGGGCTTAGCAGTGGGTCAAGGATCTTCCTCAAAAAAATCGTCTTCCCACTCATCCGCAGGACGCCCACGGTAGGGAGGCGTCAGGACACGATAGTCGGCATCCACCACGCGATCTCGGGACATCAACGGTTCGGCATCATCGTCTTCATCGCGTCTGGCGTAAGCATCCGTTTGTTGCTGGGGTCTGCGGGCATCGTAGTCTGTCGCGGTCCCTCTGGGGGATGGCTCAGACCAATCTGGGGACACCGAGGTATACCAGTCGGACCCATAGGCACTCGGGTCCGAAGTTGAGGGCGGCACAGGAGATTGTGCTGCTTTGGGGGGGCGGCGCGCTTGATGGGCCGCTGGGCGCTGGGGACGAACTGGAGCGGGGGACCAATCAGCCCGCTGCATTAATCCCTTTAACAGGCTTCCTGCTATGACACCGCACAGGACCGCCACTACAACCCAGAGCCCCAGGCGGAGCGGAAGGGACTGCACCCCCAAAATGGTCACGGTAATGGGGATGGGATTTTGTAGCACCAAGAATGCTCCTACACCCAGCAGCAATAGCACCAAAGCGACTCTGACAAACGACATCGCAAACCCTCCTTTGAGCACGCACGCTAAAACCGCAATTCTGCTTGGACCGTTGCAGGTTGGGGTTCAGTCAGGGCTTGCCACACTGTAACCAAAACCTGATTAGAGAACAAAAACCCCTCTGGGTCCGTTAAGCTCATTGTCCCATCCGGCGAGAACTGAACCCAACCTGCTGTGCAGTAAGGGTCCAGATGTTGCCTGAAGGTGGTGGCGATGGTGGAACTCCCCCATAATCCAAGGGGCTGGAGGTTGACCCCCTGCAATCGCCGGAGTCCCAGCATAAAGGTTTCAAACAGGCGATCTGCGGCTGAGGCGATGGGTGCATCGATACAACCGGTCTCCAGATAAGTCGCTAACCATTGGCCATAGGCGTCGCGGGTGCGAGGACGACTGAACCGTTTTCCCTGCACATAACTGGTTGCCCCCATGCCAAATCCGTAATAAGACCCATTGCGCCAGTAAACTTGATTATGCCGACAGGCATACCCCGATTGCGCATAGTTAGAGATCTCGTAGTGGTCATACCCCGCCCCTTGCAAGGTTGTGGATGCGATGCGATACATCTGGGCTGTTAATTCGTCATTGGGCAGTGGGGCCTCGCCGGGATCAAAGCGTTTGCCAAAGACGGTGCCCGGTTCTAGCACCAGGTCATAGGCCGAAATGTGTTGAGGCCCTAGGGCGATCGCTTCTGCTAACGTCGTTTGCCACTGGGTCAAGGTTTGGTGGGGCAAACCTGCAATGAGATCGAGGCTCCAGTTCTCGATGTTTGCGTCTCGAATCAGGGCGATCGCTACCTTAATATCTGCCCTGCAATGGGTACGTCCGCAAGCTTGGAGCAATTCGTCTTGAAACGCCTGTACCCCTAAACTGACCCGATTCACCCCGGCCTGTCGATAGGCCGAAATGTGCGCTAGATCAAAGGTTGCCGGATCCATTTCCATGGAAATTTCTGGGTTATCGGCCACCCCAAATTGTTGGGTTAGGGTGTCTAGAATCTGCCAAACCTGTGGCCCAGAGAGCAACGATGGGGTTCCGCCCCCGAAAAAAATGCTGGAGAGGGGTTGCCCCAATGAGGGTGTGGCTCGAATTTCGCGACACAGATCTTCGACATAGGTCTGGATGCTGCGAGAGGTTTCCCCGCGCAGGCGATCGCCCACCACCGAAATAGGAAAGTCGCAATAGAAACACCGTCGCCGACAAAAGGGGATATGGACATAGGCTGCCGTTAGGACATCCCCGATGTCTAGAGGGTCAGACGCCGTTAAGCCAGAAACCAAACCTTCAGTCATGGGATCCTGGGTTGCTGGATGGGGGATATGGGAAGACAGCGAACGGGAAAATAAGTCCCTGAAAGTGAAGCCGTATAATGGGGAACATGGATAATATCAAGGGATTACACCGCGTTTCAACCTCAATGCCGGGACTAAACGCAACGTTAGAGCGCATACAATGATTGACGCCATCATTATCTTGACCCTTATTGTAGTGGGTACGACGATTGGGTTTCACAGCGTAGAGCTGTTACCGTTTAGTCTGTTATCTCAAGTTGAAAATTTGGATGGTCTCCGTTGGGTCACTTCAGGATTTGGTAGCCTCATTGGGGTCGCAATTGGTTTGGTGGTTCAAACCACCTACCGTCGCTTAGAGGCAGGGGTCAAAAAACTGCCCACGGATGTGTTGATTAGTCGAGCCGTCGGTCTTGTGCTGGGCCTGATTGTGGCCAACTTGATGTTAGCGCCGATTTTTCTGTTGCCCATTCCCTCGGAATTATCGTTTCTCAAGCCTATTACGGCGCTCTTTGGCAGCTTAATTTTTTCCTACTCTGGCTTGAGCTTAGCGGATGCCCACGGGCGGACCTTTCTGCGCCTGATCAATCCGAATTCGATAGAAACGATTTTACTGGCGGAAGGGACCTTGAAACCCGCTCCGGCCAAGATTCTGGATACCAGTTGTATTATTGACGGTCGGGTTCAGGAACTGGTGGATACGGGGTTTCTAGAGGGGCAAATTCTAGTCCCGCAGTTTGTTTTGCAGGAATTACAAAAAATTGCCGACGCGTCTAACGATCAGAAACGAACGCGGGGACGTCGGGGTTTAGATATTTTGAACCGTCTGCAAGAAAACCATCCGCAACGCATTGTGATTCATCCTGCCGATTATGAGGATGTCGCGACGGTGGATGCTAAGTTGGTCCGTTTGGCCCAAGATATCAATGGCAGTCTGGTGACCAACGACTACAACCTCAACAAAGTGGCGAGTTTGCAAAAGGTGCAAGTGTTGAATGTGAATGACTTGGCTCAAGCCATACGCCCAGTTTACTTACCCGGAGATAGTCTAGATCTCAAAATTTTGAAAGCGGGTAAGGAGCCAGAGCAAGGGATTGGATACCTTGCAGACGGCACCATGGTTGTGGTTGAAGAAGGGGGTAATTATGTCGGCAATGAGCTGCCTGTGGTCGTGACGAGTGCGTTGCAAACTTCGGCAGGACGCATGATT
>JBAVRC010000964.1:0-1699 GCA_049694615.1 Thermosynechococcaceae cyanobacterium
TTGCTCTCTTGGTTTGAAGGTTAGGTTTGAGTGTTTTGTTCGCTCCTGTGAATACTTTACCCAGTCTTTTGGAAGTTCATATCACGCTTTTGCAAGTTCCGTATTTCCACGGACTGCGCTCCATGTAACCGTTTAAGACTTGACCCAAAGGTACCACCGAACCGGTAGGCCACCATCCCCCCGAACGCTAGATCGCGTACGTTGTCGCATAATAGCAAGGGAAGGCCATTGCAACCTAGAGGGTAGCCATGACTGTTACAGCATATCGGCTCACACTAGAGCAGTTTTTGCAAATGCCAGAAACAGAGCCAGCCAGCGAATGGATGAATAGCCAGATCTACCCAAAGCCGATGCCTCAGGGGAAACACAGCACGCTGCAACTGAGATTAGCAGACGCAATCAGGACGGCTGGGGCACCCCAGCAGATTGCCTATGCGTTCCCAGAATTGCGCTGTACCTTTGGCGATCGCTCTCTGGTCCCCGATATTGCCGTATTTCGTTGGCATCGCATCCCTTTCGACGACAATGGGGATGTTGCCAATGCGTTTATGCTGGCACCGGACTGGACGATTGAGATTTTGTCCCCAGATCAATCCCAAACCAGAGTGACCGACAATATCTTGTTTTGCCTTCGTCATCAAACGCAGTTGGGTTGGTTGCTTGATCCAACCGAGAACGCCATTCTCTGCTTTCAACCGGATCAACTGCCTGAGCTAATCAGACAGCCTGACGCGAGGCTGCCCGTGTTAAACGGATTAGATTTGCAGCTGACTGTGGGACAAGTCTTTAGCTGGCTCAAGCTGAAGGGCTAAGTGACTCATGTTGCAATCGGAATCATTCCTCAGTTGAGTAAAACTGCTTATGACGCGTCGTCCAACCTTACTCTCCTTTTGCACCATTGTTAAAAATGAGGCGCACAACCTAGCCCGTTGCCTTGCCAGTGTTAAACCCTACGTCGATGAAATGATCATTGTCGATACGGGTTCGACCGACGACACCGTGGCGATCGCCCAACAGTATGGTGCCAAAGTCCATCACTTTGAATGGTGCGACGATTTTGCTGCCGCCCGGAACTATTCCCTTTCCTTGGTTTCTGGCGATTGGATTCTTTCCCTGGATGCCGATGAAGAACTGGTTGTGAAATGGCCCCAATTCCGAGACCGACTGAACGAACCAGATGCACCCTTGGCCTACGGAATCAATCGCATCGATTTGTATGAAGTGGGACAAGTCACAGGCGGGTTACATCTAAGGCTGTTTCGCAACCAACCCGATCTGCACTACCAGGGACGGTACCACGAACAGTTGCAAAGCGCTGCGGGTCCATTGGTGCCGATGGGCTTACTGGATGACCTGGAGATTCTGCACTACGGGAACAGCGATGCAGACATCCTGCACAAAAACCTAACGCGCGACATCCCCATCCTAGAAAAAATGCGATCAGAAGCCGGTTTAGACCTTTGGCGGCTAGATTGCTTAGCGCGGAAATATCTCAAAGTCGGCCAAGCCGAGCAAGCCCAAAACTGCTATGCCGAGGCCATGGACCGCCTTTTACCCCATCTCGTTGAAGGACAACCCCCAGAACCGTTCTTTTGGGTGCCAACCCTCCTAGAAGCCCTGGGTACCCAAGCCTTAGAAGGCGAAGACCTAGAAACCCTGCGCCTCATTTGTCAAAAGGGACTGGAATGGTGTCCTAACC
>JBAVRC010000965.1:0-10057 GCA_049694615.1 Thermosynechococcaceae cyanobacterium
GGCCTGAGTGGCGGCTTGAAACTGGTCCGCTTGGCGCAGATCTTTCCCGGCCAAGACGGCCTGAATTTGCCAATCCAGCCAAAGGGGGGCCGATTCGACCAGCCGTTGGTAAATGGTGCTGGAGTGGTCGTTGAGGAACTCGTCGGCGTCTTTGCCATTGGGCAAATTTAACACCCGCAACTGGATTTCGCCCCGCAGGGCCAGATCTTCTACCTCGGAAATGGCGCGTTCGGCGGCTTTTTGCCCTGCTTTATCGGCATCGAAATTGAGGATGATTTGTTTCGATTCGGTATAGCGCAACAATTGCCGGATTTGGGACGACGTCAGGGCTGTTCCCATGGACGCTACCGCATTGGCAATACCGACCCGATGTAGGGCAATGACATCGAAGTAGCCTTCCACCACGATGGCGCGATCTTGCTGCACGATGGCTTTTCGGGCTTTATCCAAGCCGAAGAGAATTTGCCCCTTATTGAACAGCTCGGTTTCCGGGGAGTTGAGGTATTTGGGTTCTTCGTTGGTGAGGGTGCGGCTCCCAAACCCGACAATGCGTCCCTGGGCATCGTGGATAGGGATCATCAGGCGATCGCGAAAGCGGTCATAGTAGCCGTCCTGACTTTGCCGGGGAATGATCAGTCCAGTTTGCTCGACTAGTTCAACGGCAAATCCCTTTTGTTCCACCAAGTAGGTATAGAGGGTTTGCCAGCCGCCCGGTGCATAGCCCAATTGAAAGTGGCGCAGGGTTTCTTCGGTTAACCCTCGGGTTTGCTGGGCATAGGTAAGGGCATGTTGCCCGCCCGGTTGACGCAGGGCATGTTCGTAAAATTGACCGGCGATCGCCAGCAGTTCGTAGAGTTGTTCCCGGAGGGAAATCTGCCGCTGAAGGGTCTGGCGTTCCTCCTGGTCCAGGGTTTTGACAGGAACCTGATAGCGCTGAGCCAAGTCTAAAACAACTTCGGCAAAGGATTGCTTGCGCAACTCCATCAAAAACTTGTAGACATTCCCCCCGGCCCCGCACCCAAAACAGTAATAAAACTGCTTGTCTGGACTCACGCTAAAGCTAGGAGATTTGTCATCATGGAACGGGCAGGATCCGACAAACCCACGTCCCTGCTTGCGCAGCACCACATGTTCGGCAACCACATCCAAGATGTCGGCGGTTTGGCGAACCTGTTCGATGGTGTCAGGATGAAGACGAGGGGTAGACATATCTAGGGATCCAGCGCCTTGTCCTACAGATTGCTTTACTAGTGTAGAGGTAAAACTCGTGGTTGTCAGACAACGCTATACCCGTCCGATCTTGCGCCTCAATGGGTTGTCTTTGGCGATCGCGGGTGTGGTTGGCCTTGGGGTGGCCCTGGGTGGTCTCTGGATGGCGCAATCCCAACTAACCTACAAAGGGGTTCCGCTCAGCATCATTGTCCAATTTGTGCAAGATCCAATTGCGCGGGAGGCTTATTTTGCAGGGAATAAGCAGAGACTTCATAATCGCCTCGACGAAATGGGTGTAGAGGATCAAATCAAGGACTTTTATCGATCGCGCATTCCAGATGAAAAGGAACTGGATCAATACATTCATCAGCTGCTTTATGAAAATACGGGGTATGTAGGCGAAGCTTATAGATTAGATTCGCAAGGAAAGTTGGTTTTAAAACCAACTCTTACAAGAGAATTTTGGACGTGGTTTAGATTGGCAAAACGCTTAAAATTAGTCACAGATAAAGAGATTGAAGAAGATGTCATCTATCTCATCACGCCCAAAGGCTCTCGCGTACCCTACGAAGTTATTTCTTCGATTTATTCCATTGAGGATTTGCATCAGCTAATGACACTCAAAAATCCGAAGAAATAGGTAACTTCAACAATCTTTTTGGGAGAACTATTCTTTAAAAACAATTTCCCAAGGTTTGACCAGCAAACGATTAGAGGCGGGATCAATGAGATCGGACAGTAATTTGGCTTGATTAGGAGCTGAGGCCAATGTCTTGTCTTTATCGGGTGTATTTTTGAGCCAATCGATAAAGCGCGCGTTGGTTCCGCCACCCCGACTCGCTTTATAAAACTCGGCCCAGCGTCGCCAAAAGGTAGGAAAGTTCACTGGACCGAAATCAGCAATGGGCTGTTGAAGTTCTGGCAAAGGATCGACTGGAAGAGACGTATATTCTCGCCATACGCCAGCTTCAGCCGTGTAGGCCGCTTCGGCATAATCTCTTAAACGCTGTTGCATTGCTAAACTCACACTGTCGTAGAGGTAAGGAAATGCATACCCCAGACGCACCAATTCAACGTTGACATTTAGGTTATCCAGCGTGACATATCCAAGTACCCGTTCGTTGGGATCTAAAATGCTGTTGTTGTGGACAGAGCATTGCACCTGAACGGCGCGATCGCCACGCTGCCCCCGAAATTTAACCCCACCCAACTCTTCGAGCTTGGCCAGTGCTAAAAAGCCATAATTTTGCCGCGAGCCATTGGCATGAATTTCTGGCGTATCGATTCCCTGAAACCGAATTTTTAAGCGTTTCACTTCTCCCATTGCGTGTTGACGCGGGGTATTGAGTTGCGGGTCGGCTAGCACCTTTGCCCCAATCCCGCGAATATCGTCAACTACTTCTGCATCTAAGAGCCAGAGGGTATCTCCATCAGGCAATCCGTCGAGTTGGCGTTGAACATCTAAGTTAACCCAGCCCTGCAAAACAATGGTCTCGGAATCGTCGGGAAAGGGGTCTGGAACCTTCGTTCCTGGCATCCATTGCACGATCGCGGTGGCAATTAAACTACTATCGGGTTGGTCGCCCGGTGCAAACTGGATTTGATGGGTACCTTGACGCAAATCGGGTAAGGGCAGGATAAAGGTCGACCAGCCTGAGTTTGCACCTCGGCTCAGGGTTCCAACGGTCTGGGTATCTAACAAAACCTGTAGACCCGCCTTATCTAGGTCGTAGCCTTGGATGAGGAGAAAGGCATTCGATCCGCCGACAGCGACTGGAAAGGAAACGGGAGAACTCGGCTTGCCATCGGGGACTTTCTCAAAATCAGGAGCGATCGCCTGCAAGGTATTTTTAACGTCGCTAAAGCGTTGCTTGATGGAAAGAACCTGATGAAAAGACGACATACCCCACTCCTATAATCACGTGCATACACATGGTTATTGCCAGTCTAGAGCCTAAACTTCTAGAGCGGGGTTGTCGTAAGGTTAAACCCGTCGACGGATGTGCATCGCTGATTTATTTCGAAAAGCCAAACCCCTTGGGTCGAGCCTTGATTAAACAAGCCTCAATCTGCGATCGCAACTTATCATGCTCCAAGTTCTGGCCAATCAAGACCAGTTGATTTTTCGGCGATCCTCTCCATTCTTCATCATCGAGGGAAAACCGTTTGCCGCTGAGATGGAACACATGACGTTTCGGGCTTTCATCAAACCACAAAATTCCCTTGGCCCGAAACACATTCGCCGGCATCTGCTCATCTAAAAACGACTGAAACTTACGCACCGAAAAGGGGCGATCGCTCTCAAACGAAAGGGAGGTAAACCCGTCCATTGCTAAATGGTCGCTGTGGGCATGGCCATGATCGTGGTCGTGGTGGTCGTGATCGTGATGGGCGTCGTGATCATGTTCGCAATGGCCATGATCATGATCGCAGTCGCTGTGGTCATGGTGATCGTGATGGTCGTGATGCTCAGGTTCTGAATGATTGTCCTTCGTGTCGAAATACTTGTCCGACTCAAATAGCCCCACACTGAGAATATAGGGCAAGGGCACCCGTCCTTTCACACTCCGCAGTAGCCGTGTGCCGGGACGCATTTCGCGGATGCGCACCTCCAATAAATCCAGATCGGCTTCGTCTACCAAATCGGCTTTATTGAGCAGCAGAATATCGGCATAGGCAATTTGATTTTCCGCTGCCTGACTGTTGAACAAATCCAAACTAAAATTCTCGGCATCGACTACGGTGACAATCGAGTCGAGTCGGGTTAAATCCCTTAAATCTGTGCCCAAAAATGTCAGCGCCACGGGTAGCGGATCTGCCAACCCTGTTGTCTCGACCACCAAATAATCCACCTTTTCCGGTCGCTCTAAGACTTTATAAACTGCATTCACTAAATCATTATTAATGGTGCAGCAGATGCAACCATTGCTCAGTTCCACCATGTCTTCGCCCGTGGTGATGAGCAGATCGTTGTCGATGCCAATTTCGCCAAACTCGTTGACTAAAACGGCTGTCTTCAGTCCTTCCTGATTGCTCAGGATGTGATTCAACAAGGTGGTTTTGCCACTGCCCAAAAAACCCGTAATGATGGTGACGGGAATACCGCGTTTTTCGGACGTCATGGCGCTGGAGGGAGAAATAGAAACTGTCGTGTTCGTCATGCCCGTGATTAACTCGCTTTCTGGGTGGCTAGATCGTGCTGAACGGTTTTGTTGGAGAAATTGCAAAAGAATGCTGCTTACCTATTATGCCGTACCCAGATAGGGTCATAGCCGATCCTTAGACCTGCGTGTTACTGCAATTCTCGATGGGATGCGGTAAACCTGTAGGGGCGCAGGGCCCTGCGCCCCTACAAGAGGTCGTGCTTTCATTGACGGCATTACGGCCACCGCAGACACCTGCCCAATGCCTTTAACTCCATTTTCTCTGGGAGGGCGTAAACGTAACAAATATTTAATAACTATTGCGTTTTCTATATCAAATTGTGTCAGATCCCGTCTTTACGCCCTTCTAAGGCTGAATTCTTTGCTACAAACACATTAGAAGACCCATCGAATCTTCAAGATCAACGAGACCCCGGTTAGATTTTTGATTGTCATAGGAGTTTTCCTGCATGTTCACCCACGTCAAGTCCGCCATTCGGCACGTCAGCCCCGCAGATCTCAAAGGACGTGCCTTGATGAAGGTGGTCTATGTCGTGTTAGAGCCGCAATACCAAAGTGCCCTGACGGCTGCCGCCAATGCCATCAACGCCAATAATCCCAACTTAGCTATCGAACTCAATGGCTATCTCATTGAGGAACTGCGATCGCCGGAAAACTACGACGCCTTTCAGCGCGACATTGCCCAAGCCAATATCTTCATCGGTTCCTTGATCTTTCTGGAAGACCTGGCCGACAAACTTGTCGCCGCTGTCGAACCCCACCGCGATCGCCTCGATGCGGCGGTGGTGTTTCCCTCGATGCCCCAGGTGATGCGCCTGAACAAAATGGGCAGTTTTTCTCTGTCCCAGATTGGGCAGTCCAAAAGCGTGATTTCCCAGTTCATGAAGAAGCGCAAGGAAAACGCCGGGGCTGGATTCCAAGACGCCATGCTCAAGTTGCTGCGTACCTTACCCCAAGTATTGAAATACCTGCCCATGGATAAGGCCCAGGATGCCCGGAATTTTATGCTGAGTTTCCAGTATTGGCTGGGGGGATCGCCGGAAAACCTGGAAAACTTTCTGCTGATGCTGGCGGACAAATATGTCTTCAAAGGCGATGGCATCCGCTCGACCCAAAACGGCAACGCCGCCCTGGCCTATCAAGAACCCGTCACCTATCCCGATATTGGCATTTGGCATCCCCTGGCCCCGGAAATGTTCGAGGATGTGCGGGAGTATTTGAACTGGTTTAAGTCCCGCCGGGATGTGGGGGACGACCTCAAAGATCCCTTGGCCCCCACGGTGGGGTTGATTTTGCAGCGCACCCACTTGGTCACTGGCGACGATGCCCATTATGTGGCCGTGATTCAAGAATTAGAGTCCCAAGGCGCACGGGTGATTCCCGTCTTTGCGGGCGGGCTGGATTTTTCCAAACCCGTCGAGGCATTTTTCTTCGATCCGGTGAATCCGGCCAATGCCATTGTGGACTCGGTGATTTCCCTGACCGGGTTTGCCCTGGTGGGAGGTCCAGCCCGACAAGATCACCCCAAGGCGATTGAAACCCTCAAACGGCTCAATCGGCCCTACATGGTGGCCCTGCCCTTGGTGTTTCAAACCACGGAAGAATGGGAAAACAGCGAGTTGGGCTTGCACCCGATCCAAGTGGCCTTGCAAATTGCCATTCCCGAATTGGATGGGGCGATCGAACCCATTATTCTTTCGGGGAGAGATGGCACCACAGGCAAATCCATTGCCCTGCAAGATCGCATTGAGATGGTGGCCCAACGGGCGATTAAATGGGCCAACCTGCGCCGCAAGCCGAAAATTGAGAAGAAGGTGGCCATCACCATTTTTAGCTTCCCCCCGGACAAGGGCAATATCGGCACCGCTGCCTACCTGGATGTGTTTGGCTCCATCTACAAGGTGTTGGAAGCCCTGCAACACAATGGCTATGAGCTACCCACCTTGCCGGAAAGCCCGGAAGCCCTGATGCAGGAGGTCATCCACGATGCCCAGGCCCAGTACGCCAGCCCAGAACTGAACATTGCCCATCGCATGTCCGTGCGGGAATACGAGGCGTTGACCCCCTTCTCCAAACGGCTGGAAGAAAACTGGGGACCACCCCCCGGACACCTCAACACCGATGGTCAAAACCTGCTGATCTTCGGGAAACACTACGGCAATATCTTCATTGGTGTCCAGCCCACCTTCGGCTACGAAGGCGACCCCATGCGGCTGTTGTTTTCCCATTCGGCCAGTCCGCACCACGGCTTTGCGGCTTACTACACCTACCTCAACCAGATTTGGGGCGCGGATGCAGTGCTGCACTTTGGCACCCACGGCTCTTTGGAATTCATGCCGGGGAAACAAATGGGCATGTCGGGCGACTGCTACCCGGATAATCTCATCGGCAATATCCCCAACCTGTACTATTACGCCGCCAACAACCCCTCCGAGGCCACGATCGCCAAGCGGCGCAGCTATGCCAATACCATTAGCTACCTCACACCGCCCGCCGAGAATGCCGGACTGTATAAGGGTCTCAAGGAGTTGGGCGAATTGATCGCCTCCTACCAAACCCTCAAGGATAGCGGTCGCGGGGTAGCCATTGTGAACTCCATTGTGGATCAATGCCGCATCGTCAACCTGGACAAGGACATTGCTCTGCCGGAAGCAGATGCCAAGGATCTCTCCGCCGAGGAGCGGGATACCCTGGTGGGTAAGGTCTATATCAAGATCATGGAAATCGAGTCGCGGCTGTTGCCCTGCGGCCTCCATGTCATTGGCAAACCCCCCACCGCAGAAGAGGCGATCGCCACTCTCGTCAATATTGCCAGCTTAGATCGCAAGGAAGAGGGTATTCCCAGCCTGCCCCGTGTCTTGGTGGAGAGCATTGGGCGCGATTTGGATGAGGTGTACCAGAACAGCGATCGCGGTGTTCTCAGCGATGTGCAATTGCTCAATGACATTACCTTGGCGACCCGTGCCGCCGTCACCGCCTTGGTCCAAGAACAAGTCAATGCCGAAGGTCGGGTTGAGAAGGTCTCGATTCTGAATTTCTTCAACATGGGTCGCAAGGAACCCTGGATTGAGGCGCTGCACAACCTGGGTTACAAGACGGTCACCTCAGACAATCTCAAACCCTTGGTGGAGTACTTGGAGTTCTGCCTCAAGCAGATTGTGGCCGACAACGAATTGGGCGCTTTGCTCCAAGCCCTAGAAGGGGAGTATGTTCTCCCCGGTCCCGGCGGCGACCCGATTCGTAACCCGGATGTGTTGCCCACGGGCAAAAATATCCATGCCTTGGATCCGCAATCGATTCCCACTACAGCGGCGATTCAGTCGGCCAAGGTAGTGGTGGATCGGCTCCTGGCGCGTCAGCAACTCGACAATGGCGGCGCTTGGCCGGAAACCATTGCCATGGTGCTCTGGGGCACGGACAACATCAAAACCTATGGCGAATCCTTGGCCCAAGTCATGTGGATGGTGGGGGCACGCCCAGTGCCGGATTCCCTCGGTCGCGTCAATAAGGTGGAACTCATTTCCCTAGAGGAGTTAGGGCGTCCGCGCATTGATGTGGTGGTGAACTGCTCTGGGGTGTTCCGGGATTTGTTCATTAACCAGATGGCCTTATTAGACCAAGCCATTAAGCGGGCAGCGGAAGCCGATGAACCCTTGCACCTCAACTTTGTCCGCAAACATGCCCTGCAACAAGCGGAGGAGCTAGGGCTTAACCTGCGCCAAGCTGCGACCCGTGTATTCTCCAATGCCTCCGGGTCCTATTCTTCCAATGTGAACTTAGCGGTGGAAAATAGCACCTGGGACAGCGAGGCAGAGTTGCAAGAGATGTACCTCAATCGCAAGTCCTTTGCCTTTTCCGCCGACTCTCCCGGCACCATGGACGAGTCCCGGAAGATTTTTGAAACGGCCCTCAAGACCGTGGATGTCACGTTCCAAAACCTGGATTCTTCGGAAATCAGCCTCACGGATGTGAGCCATTACTTCGATTCCGATCCAACTAAGGTGGTGGCTGGACTGCGGGGCGATGGCACCCAACCGACGGCCTTTATTGCCGACACCACAACAGCCAATGCCCAAGTCCGCACCCTCTCGGAAACGGTGCGCTTAGATACCCGCACCAAACTCCTCAATCCCAAGTGGTATGAGGGCATGTTGAACCACGGCTATGAGGGGGTTCGGGAACTCTCCAAGCGGCTGGTCAATACCATGGGTTGGTCGGCGACTGCCGGAGCGGTGGATAACTGGGTTTACGAGGATGTGAATTCCACTTTCATTCAGGATGAGCAAATGCGCGATCGCCTGAAGAACCTGAATCCGCATTCGTTCCGCAAGGTGGTGGCAACGTTGCTGGAGGTGAATGGGCGCGGTTACTGGGAAACCAGCGAGGAAAACCTGCAAATGCTCCGGGATCTCTATCAAGAAATCGAGGATCGCATCGAAGGGATTGAATAAGGTGGGGACTTTGGTAGACGTGGAAGGCTATGATGCCTTTTTGACGGATATCAAACAGCGCATCCGCACGGCGCAAGTTAAAGCGGCTTTAGCTGTTAACCATGAGCTAATCCTGCTCTATTGGCACATTGGCCAAGATATCTTGACCCGCCAGCAACAGCAAGGATGGGGGGCCAAGGTTATTGATCGGCTGGCAAAAGACTTGCGCCACGAGTTTCCGCAGATGAAAGGGTTTTCTCGCACCAATTTGCTTTACATGCGTGCGTTTGCAGCCGCTTACCCTGAAGAAGAATTTGTCCACCAGCTTGGTGGACAAATTCCTTGGAAACACAATTGCGTCCTGCTGGATAAGGTCAAGGATCCCCAGCAGAGACGCTGGTATATGGAAAAAACGATTCAAAATGGCTGGAGTCGGGCCGTTCTCGAACACCAGATCGAAAGCCGCCTCATTGACCGTATTGGGACTGCGATCACCAACTTTGATCGCGCCCTGCCAAAACCACAGTCAGATCTGGCACAAGAACTGATTAAGGATCCCTATAATTTTGAATTTTTGGGTATTGGCGAAGCAGCCAAGGAACGTGACCTTGAAACGGCACTTTTGCTGCACATGCGCGACTTTCTGCTGGAGCTGGGGGTTGGCTTTTCCTTTATGGGGAACCAATTTCATTTAGAGGTCGGGGGAGACGATTTTTATATCGACCTGCTGTTCTATCATGTGCGCCTGCGCTGCTATATTGTCATCGAACTCAAAATGACGGAATTTAAGCCAGAATATTCTGGCAAGATGAATTTCTATGTGGCGGCAGTCGATGATCTATTACGACATCCAGATGATCAACCGACGATTGGTATCGTGTTGTGTAAATCGCGCAACAAAACGGTGATTGAATATGCCTTGCGCGATATGAGCCAAGCGATTGGAGTCTCGACTTACCATTTAGGAGATCCCTTGCCGGAAGGACTGCAAGCGAGTCTGCCTTCAGTGGAACGGTTGCAGCAGGAGTTGGAAACCATTACAGCGCCTTTTGACCAAGAGGAGACCCCATAAGGCGATTTCCAGAAAAGGTTTTACCATCCGTCACGTGAGTTCGACAGTAAGGAGGGGATAAAGCTTAAAGCGGGACAATGAGTGGGATTGATTGTATAAAAGAAAACCCTGCGCCAGAGCGCAAGGTAGCTTATCGTAACCTTGATGAACTAAACCAAGGGAACGATGAATCTCAATAT
>JBAVRC010000966.1:0-8979 GCA_049694615.1 Thermosynechococcaceae cyanobacterium
TAGGGTGTCCGTGACCAACAGGGGCAACAATAGAAAGTACAACACGCCCACCAGTCCCGCAGCAGTCGACAACAGTTGGAGCACTTTAATTTCGGCTCTGGAGCGTTGAGTCGCTCCTCCGCCAAAAACAAGGGCAAAGCCAATGAGCGGCAGGGCCACGCGCTCCACCAGAGACCCCATGGTTTGTAATTCCCAGGCGGGGTCCATGACCCGCAGCGGAATCGCTAGGGCAATGAAGTCGAATAGTGTGAGCAGCAAAAGACTATATCCAGTCAATCGAAGCAAGGTTAGGCCAGCACGCTGGGGATTTACCATAGGGATGTGGATCAGACGGGTTGTTTGAGGTTGTGCTAGAGGGATTCTACACGCAAGTGACCCGAAATCCCGGACCATTCTCTCGGATCTGGGCTGTAAAGATCCATGACATCAGCGATTGCTAACCTCGACTGCGCCCCCAAGGTGAACGGCGACTGGTGCCCTAAGGCCAAGTGATCGGCAGCCGCACAGGCTATCATCGCTGCATTATCGGTGCAGAGGGCCATTTTCGGGAAAATTGTGGCCAGACCTTGTCCCGCTGCCGCTTCTTGTAAGTGCGATCGCAAGGCGCTATTCGCGGCCACACCGCCCCCAATGACAATGGTTTTCAACCCCAAGGCCAAGGCACAACGCAGGGTACGTCGGGTTAAAGACCGGGCAATGGTGTCCTGAAAACTAGCGGCTAAATCGGCGATGGGTAAAACATCGCCTTCGGTTTTGAGGGTTTCGACTTGGCGTAACATGGCCGTTTTCAACCCGCTGAAGCTGGTGTCGTAGGGATGAAATCCACCCTCCGGCAAGGAAATATTGCCCTCGGGCAACTGAAACGCTTTGGGATTCCCGGCTTGGGCCACCCGATCCATTGCAGGACCGCCGGGATACCCTAGACCCATCAGTCGCGCCACTTTATCGAAGGCTTCGCCCACGGCATCGTCGCGGGTTTGACCCAAGGTTTCATACTCCCCACAGGCTTTGACCCAAATTAAACTGGTGTGACCGCCAGAAACCAGTAAACATAAAAAAGGGGGTTCTAGGGTCGGATCTTCCAAGTAAGCGGCATAAATATGTCCCTCTAGATGATGAACCCCTAAAAAGGGCTTATCGTAGAGCATCGCCAAGGTCTTCGCAGCGGTTAATCCCACCAAGAGGGATCCCACTAATCCCGGTGCACAGGTGGCGGCAATGCCGTCCAAGTCGGCCCAGTCCAACCCCGACTCGGCGATCGCAGCCTCAATGACCGGGTTGATCGTTTCGACATGTTGACGAGAGGCGACTTCGGGCACAACGCCCCCAAAGGGTTGATGGACCTTAATCTGAGACGATACAACATTACTTAAAATGTGACGTTTCTTAACAACTGCCACGGCAGTTTCGTCACAACTCGTTTCAATTGCTAAAACTGTGGCCATTAGCTGGTAATTTCTTGAATGAGTAAGCCTATTCTCGCAAAGCATCCCCCTTTATGGCTCCTTTCCTGTAAAGTGCGGCCTTAAAGTGCGACTGCTTCCCAACGCATAGGCTACCTTCGTCCAGAAGTCCATACTTTTGGGTTTATTAACGGCTTGTTTCGTAAATTAAGGGAAACAATTCTATGCGTCGATTGTTTGCTCTCATTCTTGTCTTCAGCCTTTGGCTCGGCTTTGCGCCCCCGGCCTCCGCAGATGTGGCGGGTCTAACCCTTTGCAGCGATACCCCTGCATTCCAGCAACGCGCCAAAACGGCTCGTCCAACCACCGATGATCCGAACTCCGGTGCTGCTCGCTTTGAGCGCTACGGTTCAGCGCTTTGCGGTCCTGAAGGACTTCCCCACTTGATTGTGGACGGTCGCCTGAGCCATGCAGGCGATTTTCTGATTCCGAGTGTTTTATTCCTGTATCTCGCAGGCTGGATTGGCTGGGCCGGTCGCTCTTATTTGATTTCAATCCGCAAGGAAAAAGATGCGGCTATGTCTGAAATCATCATCAATGTGCCTAAGGCCATTGGTTGTATGTTAGCGGCCTCTACGTGGCCCTTGTTGGCTGCTAAGGAAATGGTCACTGGCGAAATGTTTGCTAAAGAAAGCGACATCACGGTTTCGCCTCGCTAGACTCGGACTGCCATTGTCAACTTGGGGGACTGAACCCCATTCATTTGGAGATTAATATGGCCAGATTTTTGACCTCTGCCCCAGTGTTGGCTGCCATTTGGATGACCATCACCGCCGGAATTTTAATTGAATTCAATCGCTTTTTCCCAGATTTGTTATTCCATCCCCTTTAAGTCGAAGCATCGAGTGCATCCCTAGCGATCGCATTCGGGTTGGTCCGGTTGAAAAGGGTTTTCATGCCATGCAGATAAACGATCTGCGTCAGCGGCAGATTCAAATGCCTGTCGTAACGGCCCAGGAAATGCGTGAGATTGAATCGCGCATTTTTGCCCATGGAATGCCTATTGCAGCTTTGATGGAAAAAGTAGGGGGTCTGATTGCATCTCGCATTCAGACCCTTTTTGCGCGCAACACCGCTCCCCATGTTGGTGTTTTGGTCGGGCCGGGACACAACGGCGGCGATGCGTTGGTGGTGGCTCGCGAGTTACATTTTCGCGGCTATCAGGTTTCAGCCTATTTGACCTTTGCGCGGCTGAAACCATTAACGGCAGATCATGCCCAGTTTGCGCGATCGCTGGGGATTCCGTTTTGCGAGAGGGTTGAGGCTTTACAGTCCTGCGATGTGCTCTTAGACGGGTTGTTTGGGTTTGGTCTAGAGCGCAGCTTGATGGGCGACATTGCCCAAGTGGTTGAGACGGTCAATCAATGGCCCCAACCTATCATCAGTATCGATCTGCCTTCTGGGATTCATACCGATACGGGCGCCGTATTAGGGACGGCAATTCGGGCGACCCGGACGTTATGTTTAGGGCTATGGAAATTAGGGTTGCTCCAGGATCCGGTGCAGGAGTGGTCTGGAGCGATAGAACTGATTGATTTCGATATTTCTTGGTCCGATATTGAAGCGGTGTTAGGGAATCCGATCCCGGTGCAGCACTTGGTTGCTCCCTGGGTTTTGCAACAGTTGCCGCTGACGCGATCGCCGACGACCCATAAGTACCGCCAGGGACATGTGCTGTTGATGGGCGGTTCCCAACAATATGTCGGAAGTATGATGCTGGCTGGGTTAGGGGCCAGAGCCTCTGGGGTGGGAATGCTCACCGTCGCTGTTCCAGCCCGTCTGAAACCTAGCGTTTCGGCGCGTCTACCCGATGCGGTGGTCATCGGTTGCCCGGAAACCGCTCAGGGGGCGATCGCCCGATGGCCGGATGAGTTGGCGGCTGAGCGCTTCGATGCGATCGCCTATGGACCAGGGGCAACGACGGAATCAGCAACCGTGTTGGAGAAATTATTGGACTGCGATCGCCCATTGGTCTTGGATGCAGATGGGTTGAATGTGTTGGCTCGTCTTGGCCCGGATCGGTTGCAGTCACGGTCAGCCTTAACGGTTTTAACCCCCCATGCCGGGGAGTTTCGGCGGTTATTTCCCCAGTGGGCGGATGGGTCACCGATGGTTGCAGCACAGCAAGCGGCCCAAGCGAGTCAGGCGGTTCTGGTGCGAAAGGGTGCTTTTACGACCATTGCAGATCCCAGTGGACGAGTTTGGATCAATACCGCAAGTACGCCAGCTTTAGCACGTGGTGGTAGCGGCGATGTCTTGACCGGACTCATGGGTGGGTTGTTGGCCCAAGGGCTGCGCCAAGGTAGTTCTTGGGAGTCAGCGGTTCAAGGGGCGGTGGTCTGGCATGGGCAAGCGGGCTGTTGGGCCAGTCAGCGCTATAGCGTGATGGGTGTCAATGCTGAGGTCTTAGCAGAATCGTTGATCCCGGCGCTGATGGCACAAGGGTTGGCAAGTGACTTTAAGGGGTGAGGTTCACCACAATTCGTTATTCCTGTTCTACATAGTGATGGATAAAATGGCTGGTGGGACAAGGGTGATCGCATTGTGATTGATAGGAAAAAGATGATCGCGTTTCTGTTACATTGAGGCAGCGATACCAGACACTCCTGAATTGAATATCATGTAGGTAGACTAACTCGACAAACACGACATCATGGAAACCATCATTAATCTCCATATCGAAAAACTGCCAGAAGGCTTTTACCTCGCCACCTCTGATGAATTACAAGGGCTAGTCGCGCAAGGACGGACCATTGCAGAAACCCTAGAAATTGCCCGTGATATTTCGCGTAAACTGCTAGAAGCCCAAACTGAAGAAGGGCAGCTTCAAACTTTAGAGCCCACTGCCGATCAGTTCGACTATCCTTTGGTCATTGGGCTATCTAGATAATGGGCAGACTCGCTGGATTTAGTTATAAACAAATTGTCAAAAAGCTGAGATCATTCGGCTTCATCTTTTATAGACAAGCTGCTGGTAGTCATGAAATTTGGTTCAACTCCAGCAGAAATCGCTATACCACTATTCCTAATCATCCCGGCGATATGCCAGAAGGAACCCTTCGAGCCATTCTAAAACAAGCAGACATTGCGCCAGATGATTTTTTAAAAGGGTAATTTATACCCATTTATTTGCAAGGCGATCGCACTATGGCTGATCAAACAAAGGCGATCGCAGCCCAAGCTTGGGATTCAGGGAGGCGATCGCACGGTGACAGATGGAAGAAAGACGATCGCATTATCAATGGCGGATACTCAGATTTTGCAGGGCTGGTAGCAGCCTGACAGAAGGTCATGCTAACGCAAATGGGTTCTTACTCGCCAGAATGATAAGCCGTTATAGGTGCCTTTATAGGTTGTAAAAATGCGGTATCCCGGCAATACGAGGGCTAACCCATAACGGCTGTGAAGAGTGCCGGGGTATGGGTAGGGCTGATCGTCTGGAGTGCATCCGCCAATCCGAATGGTAAATGGCCCAAACCACACATAAAGTCCAGACACTAGGGTATCCATACTGTAGGCGATCGCCCTAATCCGCTCAGCATGGGCAGAGTTTTTAGCAGCTTTTGCTGAGGCTTGAGCTTTTTTAGCAATATTTTGCGCGTTGGAGGCTTACATTTATATCTAGGTTGCTACGGTTTGAGGGTTCAAAATCTAATGTGTATTAGATTAAGGATACTCTACCGGAGGATGGAGCTTGGGCATTGTAGCGTTTGCTGTTTCATACGGGTGATATGTTGTAGGTGCTTATTTTGGGGCGATCGCGCAGCATCTCTGAAGGAGAATTGGCCAGTCAAGCGAAGAAGGCTTTGGCTCAGTCTGAACTGAACCTCTTCCATTGCAAGACAAAGTTCCTTTCTATGAGAATCTATTTGGGCCTGCTGTGCCTTTACAAGACTGGGAAGTGTTGTAATGATTCTGTGAGGTTGCGCTGCCAGACCATCGCTGAGCTAAAAGGTGGCGGCTTCTAAGCGACGGCTGCTAGAGTTTAAGGAATAAAGCGACGGATTTCTAGAATGAAGGCTATTGAAGAAATTAATTTTCAGGCTTATTTAGAATCTGTCCTTAACGATAAAGCTTACGGCGACTGTTGGCATTTCTACACACCTACAGATGGTGCGATTCGACCCAAGCTTGATTTGAGAGTGAAGAAATACCGGTTGCCAAGAACTGAAGTAGGCCAAGAGCCAAACAACAAAGAGGTTCTATCGGTTCTGGATGGGCTACGCAAGTATCAGTCTGAGCATGTTTTGTTAGTGGGGAAACCTGGTTCAGGTAAATCGACCGCTTTAGAGAAGTTGCTGTTAGAGGAAGCGGAAAAGGCTAAGAGCAACTCTCAAGTCAAAGTTCCGGTGCTGGTTAGGTTGCGGCAGTATCAAACCTCCGTGTTGGATTTAGTAAGAGATTTCTTGATGGGACATGGGGTGTTTCTTGATGTGGATCAACTTCAGCAATTGCTAATCAAGGGACAATTCTTAATTTTGTTGGATGGCGTAAATGAGTTACCTTATGACTCTGCTCGGACTGACTTGAACAATTTTCGTCGGAGATACCGGAAAAACACTCCTATGATTTTGACGACGCGAGATTTGAGTTTGTGGGGTATTGACGGGGTTGAACATAAACTGGTAATGAAACCCCTGAAAGAAGAACAAATACGGGAGTTTATACAGGAGTGTTTTCTTGAACAACACCAGCAGATTTTGCAGCAGATGGGAGTTCATCTACGAAAATTTGCTGAAACACCTCTTTTACTGGCAATGCTTTGTAACATATTTGAAAAAAACAAAAAAATTCCAGAAAGTTTAGGTGAAGCTTTTCAAAATTTTTCTCAAATTTATGACTCCAAATTAAGAGAAGCGAATGTTCCAACCTATGAAAGTTCTCAAATGGTATGGTCTGAGATTTTGCAGCACCTAGCTTTTGTGATGATGCAGGGTAATTCTCCCACAGAACTTAGCTTGAAAATTACAAAGCAAAAGGCAAGAGAACTAATAAAACAAAAATTCAATATACCTTATCATCAAGCTTCATTGTGGTTAGAAGATTTACTTAAATATCACCTTATCCAGGAGTTCGACACTGATCAAATTGAATTTCGCCATCAATTAATTCAAGAATACTATGCTGCCAGGAGATTTATAAGTAATGACAACTGTCTTATTGAACTTATGGAATATATAACTGACTCTCGCTGGAGAGAAGTATTCTTGTTTGCAATTGGGATGATAGAAAGTGCAGATCAACTTCTAGCTTTAATGAGATCCAAGATCGATCAAGTCTTGAGTGAAGACGAAAAACTTCAGAATTTTTTAGATTGGATATACAAAAAATCAGAATCTGTGAAAACAAAATATAAGCCTGTTGCAACTAGAGCCTTCTATTATGATCTTTCTGGAAATTTTTTGATCGGCAAATTGGGATGGAAGGTAGCAACAAATCAATTTAATGATCTGCTGTTTTCTCTATTGCCCACACAGAAATTTGAGATTTCCCAAAGTATAGATAAATCTCTTTGCTTCGCTTTCGAGCGTGAATATGAAATCGACTATATAAATGATCGTTGTCAGGATCTATGGATATGGGAGGAAGAGCAGCGTCGCTGGCTTGAATATGAAGCATACAAGTATGACTTTCGACCTGAACATGAAAATATTAAAAATGAAGAAATTGAAACAGAAATTGAAGACCTAGTTAAAGAGTATAATAATTCCGAAAATCAATTGGATTTAGAACTGCATTATGATTTGCTGATTGCTGATACATTCCAGAAAAGCTTAGTTACATCCTACTTTGAATTTTCTGCAATTTTACCTCCTACACCTTATCAGTACCCATCAACTCCTAGGATTGACCTTGCTTCAGATCTAAAAAAGTCTATGAAGATTCTTTTTGACTCTATGGAAGATTTAATGGTTCAAGCAAGTACATTTTCTGATCGAAACTCTGAAGAATATAGATCTTGGTGGCAATCAAATGGGTATCAATGGTTGAAGGAATTCATCTCAATAATTCGAGAGCATCGGAATATCGGAAATAATTGGGAATTTTCTGATGCTCAGAAACAGTTACTTCGTTCTCATTATTATGCAAATCAATTGCTGATTGATTGCCTCAAAAGTGTTAATCATATCAGTGCTAAAGCACGGCAAGAAATTGAAGATTTATTACTTCTCCCAATTATAGAGATTGAAAAGTTATGTACTGGTCAAAGTAGTTTTACTTCTACAATCATTGATAATTCATTGAGCAATCAAATCGTAAACTATTATTTGCAAGGATCCACAATTGGCAATCTTGCCCATAACGTCCAAGGCAATCAACACAGCTAAGCGTCATCTCCCTGCAACTCTCACAATACAGCATCAAAGGAGATCAATCCATGATTCAAAATTTAGCGCACAAACAAATGGCAATAGAAACCTTCAGCAACACGCTGAGAGATAATAGCCCTGAAATCCGTGCCCAATCCGCTGAGGTTTTAGGCGTTATTGGCAGCCACGCGGAAGTTCCCGAACTCATTAATGCCCTCAAAGACAGCAATGTTCAGGTTCGTCTAAACGCCACCAAAGCGCTAGCTAAAATTGGTGATGAAAACGCTATCCCAGCCCTCTGTCAACTCTTATCAGAAGACCCAAACGATGAAGTACGATCCAGCGCAGCTAGCGCCTTAGGTCGCATTGGCAACGACACTGCCCAAAACATCGCAGATGACACAGACATCGAAGCCAGCAAATCTATTGCTGTATTCACCTTAAAAATTCAGCAGCTATTGACTCAATTCGATCAACATCAACCCCAAAAAACCGAAATTCACCAGTCCGTCGCTCAAATCCTTCAGCAACAGCCAGACCTCAAACAAACATTGCATCAATTCCTAAGCCCCTCCTCCATTCCACTGATCAAAGCCTTAATTCAGCATCCTCTGGGGCAAACCATGCTAGATGCCATTTGCCAAGAAGTCGCAGACTAGCGCGAGGAATAGTCTAGGTGCCCATTTCCAATGAATTTAGAGAAATGCGCTTTCGTTCTCTCTGTCATAGCTTGTTGAACGATCCAAGCGCGAGCGTTAGAGCTGAATCTGCATTAGCCCTCGGCAGGCTCAGGGATGAGAGAGCCACCCCCAACCTCTGTCAAGCCCTCACCGATGAAAACGAACAAGTTCGTATCAATGCCGTCACCGCATTATCTATACTTGATGAGTCGCTAACCTCTAGCGATATCGTAACTCTTCTAATATTGCTCTTTCGAGTCCCAAATGCAATGTCCGAGACCCCAAAATACGATCTTCGCGGAGCCAATATCGGCAACTTTGCCGAAACAGTTCAAGGCGACCAGATCTCCACTCAACAAAACGATGCAGCACCCCAAAACCTAACAGAAGCCGCAGCAGAGATTCAAAAGCTCCTAGTGCAACTGACTCAAAATAACCCAGCCATTTTTGCAGTGCAAGATCAGGCTGTAGCACTTGAGACCCTACATCAAGAACTCAAATGCAATCCCACTCTCAAATCCCGGT
>JBAVRC010000967.1:0-9757 GCA_049694615.1 Thermosynechococcaceae cyanobacterium
CCCCAATGGTTACCCTGAATCGGTTGTCTTAAGTGGGGTCGGGGATAAAGCTTAAAGCAGGACACTATCGGCCCTCACCCTAGCCCTCTCCCGCAGGAGAGGGGACAAGAGGTTGGCTCCCCTCTCCTGCGGGAGAGGGGTTGGGGGTGAGGGCAAGAGCGGTATTGTTGTCCCGCATTGAGTGGGTACCCAGCGATCGCGCTTAGACGATGAAAAGTCACGGCGATCGAACCAATGAGTATGGAGATTGGCAATCTAGATCGCCGCTGTCAGGGATTCGGATTGGAGGATGCGTTTGGGATCGATTCCCTTTTCTCGACAAGATTCATGAATTGGCAAGAGCGCATTTCCGTGGCTCCAAAAGTTCGCGATTCAATACTGTAAGCTGTTGAAGGGCGTACATTCCAATGGATCATGGCAACCGTTAACGATAATTACCTCAAACTAAAAGCGGGCTATCTATTTCCCGAAATTGCACGACGAGTCAATGAATTTGCCAAGGCCCATCCTGATGCGCCGATTATTCGTCTGGGCATTGGGGACGTCACCGAACCCTTACCCGATGCTTGCCGTAAGGCCATGATTCAGGCCGTCGAAGACATGGGCGATCGCAATACCTTCAAAGGCTATGGTCCTGAACAAGGGTATGGGTGGTTGCGAGAGGCGATCGCCCACCATGATTTTCAGGCACGGGGCTGCGACATCGATGCCTCGGAAATCTTTGTCTCCGATGGCTCCAAGTGCGATACCGGCAACATTCTCGATATATTTGGCGATCGCAACACCATTGCCGTAACGGATCCGGTGTATCCCGTGTATGTGGACACCAACGTCATGGCAGGTCACACCGGCGATGCCAACGACCAAGGCGAGTACGAAGGGTTAATCTATTTACCCATCACCGCCGAGAATGATTTCACCGCCCAAATCCCCGATCAGAAGGCAGATTTGATTTATCTGTGTTTTCCCAATAATCCCACCGGAGCCGTGGCCACCAAAGCCCACCTCAAAGCCTGGGTGGACTATGCCAAGGCCCATGGCTCGATCATTTTCTTCGATGCGGCCTACGAAGCTTTTATTACCGATCCAACCTTGCCTCACTCCATTTATGAAATTGAAGGGGCCAGAGACTGCGCGATCGAGTTTCGGTCGTTCTCAAAGAATGCTGGATTCACCGGGACGCGCTGTGCCTTGACTGTGGTACCCAAAACCTTGACTGCCAAAGCAGCAGACGGGTCCGATGTGGAACTCTGGAAGCTCTGGAATCGGCGGCAATCTACAAAATTTAATGGCGTATCTTACATTGTGCAGCGGGGAGCCGAGGCAGTGTATTCCCCGGAAGGACAGGCGCAAACCCAAGGTCTCGTCAGCTTTTACTTGGAGAATGCCAGCATAATCCGCAAACAATTGATCGCAACTGGGTTTCAAGTTTACGGTGGCACCAATGCGCCCTATGTGTGGGTGCAAACCCCCAGCGGACTCTCAAGTTGGGCCTTTTTCGATCAGTTGTTGCAGACATGCCATGTCGTGGGGACACCCGGTTCCGGGTTTGGAGCGGCTGGGGAAGGGTATTTCCGTATTTCGGCCTTTAACAGCCGTGCCAATGTGGAGGAAGCCATGCAGCGCATTACCCAAGCCTTTAAGGGGGAGTGACATAATAAATTTCCGCTCTAGAACACACCATCGTTGTAGATTCCTGTGTTCTAGAGCAGTTGGACCGCTGGATGAACCTAAAAATAACACATTTTTTATAAAGCTCCTGACAAGACTCGAACTTGCGACCCTCTCATTACAAGTGAGATGCTCTACCAACTGAGCTACAGGAGCATAAGGGGTATAGATACCTTATTGATTCTAACAGCACCGCTTGAAGTGTCAAATACTGATAGCGATTTTTCCCCGAACCTGCCGCTGTTCGAGATGGCGAATAGCGGTAGGGACTTCGCTGAGGCTATAGCGTCGATCAATGAAGGGGACGATCTTTCCAGCTTCCACCAGATCCTTCAAAGTGGTCAGGTCGGCTGGATGGGGTTTTGACTCCAGGCATTGCACATTGCGGCGACTGATCTTGGAAATCCAAGATCCGAGCAACATGATTTGGAAAAATCGAGCAGTAGAACCACCGACCAGAACATACGTGCCACTGGGTGTCAGTGCGGGCAGGTAGTCGAACACAGAACGATAGGCTGCTGCATCCAGAATCAGGTCATAATGCTGCCCAGGTTGGCTAAAGTTGACTTGCGTGGAATCCATTACGTGATCTGCACCGAGTGATCGCACCATCTCCATTTTGGACGGGCTACATAGAGCAGTCACCTCAGCGCCAAAAGCTTTGGCAATCTGCACCGCAAACGATCCCACCCCGCCAGAGGCCCCATTGATCAACACCTTTTGCCCTGCCTGAATCTGTCCGCAGTTCCGCAGTCCCTGGAGAGCGGCAAGGGCTGACACTGGAACCGTGGCTGCTTCCTCAAAAGATGTGTTGGTGGGCTTGAGGACTAAGGCCGCTTCGGTCGCACAGACATACTCCGCAAACGCGCCGAACCCACAGTCGGACAGGTCGCCAAAAACCTCATCCCCCGGCTGAAATTGCGTCACATTTGTGCCAACAGCCTCGACCCGTCCGGCTACTGCCGTACCGAGGATCTTGATCTTGGGCTTTAGTAGCCCCCCGAACAGGAAGCGGATAAGAAATGGAGTCCCGCGCATCAGGTGCCAAATGCCAGCATCAACGGAGGCGGCATGAACCCGCACCAGCACACTGTTATCAGACACAACAGGCTTGTCAATCTCGGCCAAACGCAACACGTCTGGCGAACCATACTCAGTTTGAATGATCGCTTTCATCGTGTTATTCCTTTAGGCTTACACTGTAAGTGTAACTTACGCCGTAAGTTTGTCAAGATATACGTTGAGAATCGCTGCGAGAAGGTGGAATGGCAAAGACGAGCACCTCCAATACAGCTATCCCATTGAGTCGGGAACGGGTGCTGTGCGCGGCACTCCGGCTGGCTGACGAGGGTGACATTGAGTCGCTCTCCATGCGAAAACTGGCCCAGGCATTGGGGGTTCAGGCGATGTCGCTGTATAACCACGTGGCCAATAAAGACGACCTGTTAGATGGCATAGTGGATCGGGTAGTCAGCGAGATTGAGGTGCCCGACCTGAGCATTGACTGGAAGACGGCCATGCGACAGCGGGCAACTTCGGCCCATGCAGTGCTGTTACGTCACCCTTGGGCGGCGATGGCGCTGATGTCGCGGGTAAATGTGGGTCCAGCGATGTTGCGTTATGTGGATGCGACCCTCGGCTGTTTACGGGAGGCGGGCTTTTCCTTCGAGATGGCGGATCATGCTTGGAATGCGATCGACAGCCATATTTATGGATTCACGCTCCAGGAGCTGAACTTTCCCTTCGATGCAGCGGAGTATTCCGATGCGGCAAAAAGCGGACTTTCACTCATCCCCGCCGATCAGTACCCCTACCTTAATCAACTGACCCATCATGTTATGGAGGGCCGTTATGACGGTATTCATGACTTCGTGTTTGGACTCGAATTGATTCTCAATGGTCTCGAGCAGTTTCGGCACAATGCCTGATTGGCGGGTTGTGTTGGCATAACCAAGGGGGTATACACCCACCTGGACTCTCACCCTTCGGGTTTTCCGGGAGCCGTCTCTGTTTCCACCATCGCCTGCCGCATCAGCGAGGGCCAAACCACCAGGAAAAATCCCATCCACAGTGCCAAGGGAATCGCCACCAACAGGGTCAACCAGATCCAATGAAACAAAAACCAGGTTCCGACAGGTAAACCGAACCCCGTCAGAACAATCGACCAAGGCTGACACCACCAGGGCTTATGGTGCCAGGGATTATAAGAGTTCGCTGTCATCTATTGCACGACCTGGGGTACACCCATACTGTAATTGAGTACCCGGCTGTTCAGGTTATAGCCGATCGCCCCTTTTTGCAGCAGCGATCGCACAAAATGCTCCAAATCAGACCCGATGCGGCGGAGATTATAGTCCGTCAAATCTTCGCCACTGTAGGACTCCACCAATTCGTCGAACTTCTGATAGACCCGCTGGAGCGCATCTTCATTCCATTCCAACTCATTGTCCGGATCCACGTCCAGGGTCAGTACGTTGTCGCTCGGAACCAGTTGGTTGTCTTCGACCTCAGCCGTAAAAATATGAATGTGCCGCGTGGTGGACTTCAATAACATAAGGGGGTTCCGCTTTTATGTCGTTTCGCTCCCCATTGTAAACCGTTGACGCTTAAACCTTCGCGCCAGCCACAGCCATAGGCCAACGATCCATTGCCCGACCCATCGCCGCTAAGTTGGGCATGAGTTCATCGAACTGGTCTGGGGTCAGCGACTGGGGACCATCCGAGAGGGCCTTGGCGGGGTTGGGATGGACCTCAATCATCAGGGCATCGGTCCCGGCGGCGATCGCCGCCCTCGCCATTGCTGGCACATAGGTGGCCCATCCTGTGCCGTGGCTGGGGTCCACCATAATGGGCAAATGGGTCAGGGTCCGCAGCACCGGCACCACCGCTAGATCCAATGTATTGCGCAAATATTGGCGATCAAAGGTACGAATGCCCCGTTCGCAGAGAATCACATTAGAATTGCCTGCTGCCAGAATATATTCCGCTGCCATCAACCATTCGTCCAGGGTGGCCGACATACCTCGCTTCAACAGCACGGGCTTATCCTGCGCCCCCACCCGCTTCAGCAAGGAAAAGTTTTGCATATTGCGGGCACCCACCTGAACCACATCGGCTACCTCCGCAATCTTGTCTAGATCGGCGGCATCCATAACTTCGGTGATAATGCCCAACCCCGTAGCGGCTCGGGCGGCAGCGAGCAGTTCCAGGGCGCTTTCCCCATGCCCTTGGAAATCGTAGGGCGAGGTGCGAGGTTTATAGGCTCCTCCTCGCAGAAACGTAGCCCCCGCTGCCTTCACCCGCTTGGCGGTTTCAATAATCATGGCCTCGTTTTCCACCGAGCAAGGCCCCGCCACCACTACCAAGGGATGGTGTTCCCCAATGGCAATGGGACCATTCGGCGTCGGCACAATCACTTCGCTCGATTCGCCGTGGTGAAATTCTCGACTCACCCGTTTAAAGGGTTTTTCCACCCGCAACACGGTTTCAACCCATGGGCTCAGCTCCTGCATGGAATCGGGATCCAGACTGCGAGTTTCGCCCACCAGTCCAATCACCACCTTATGACGCCCGATAATTTTTTCCGGTGAAAACCCCTGGGTTTCCATGTCCGCACAAATTCGTTCAATTTCTTCGGTTGGGGCACCGCTTTTCATCACAATGATCATCGGGCTTATCCTTTTCGGCACGTTTGGCATTCCACAGGTCCAAATTCAGCGATCGCGTTTCCTGCGGATACTTCCTATGATAGTGCGCGAATCTTCTTCTTATAATGCTTTGACCCAGGCACTGGGCAGCGAAAAGATTTTGCCGAGGTTGGACACGTAAGCGCGTTTGGTAAACACATCGTATCGATTATGCTCAATCACATCCAAAATTTGCCGATAGAGGACCAACGCAGACCAAACGGGCCAACGAGCATTTTTTTCCAGGGATCGAATGCCGCTTTCTGAGATCGAGAAAAACTTCCGCGCCCGTTCAATTTGAAACTTCATGAGGGCACGCCAGCGCTCATCGATCACCCCTTGTAACAGATCCGTTTCGGTGTAATTAAAGAGCCGCAAATCTTCCTGGGGTAAATAAATGCGTCCCCGACAGGCATCCTCGCCCACATCGCGCAAGATATTGGTGAGCTGGTTGGCAATGCCTAAGGCAATGGCCTGTTCAATCGGATTCTGAGACTGATCGGTATAGGGATCCACCCATGGGGCTCGGAGGCGATCGCAAAAATTTTCCAGACCCATGATTTGCGCCGACATTAGACCCACCGTACCTGCCACGCGATAGCAATAGAGCCGCAGTTCCTCAAAGGTTTCGTAGCGATTCCGATACAGATCCATGCGCTGGCCATCGATCATGTCCCGGAAGGGTTGAATATCTAAGTTGTAATGCTCAATGGTATCCACCAGAGCCACATCGTAGTCATCCACCGGGTGACCTGCAAAAACCGACTCTAAATTCGCCTCCCACTCATCTAGCGTATTGGCCGTAGTCACCGCCGCTTGGGGGCCATCCACCAGCTCATCCGTGCGGCGACACCACATGTAAATGGCCCAAATGCCGCGACGTTTTTGCTCGGTCATGAGCAGGGTGCCGAGGTAAAACGTTTTGGAACAGTGTGCCGTAATCTGTCGGCAAAGTTCGTAGGAATGTTCTAGGGAACTCTGCGGCTTTGTGCGTCTTGGGGTTTCAGGCAGTTGCAGCATGCGTTGTCAGCTAGACGGAAATGGCTTGGGCGGGTGAAGGGCGGAGGGACTGGGGTGGTAAAGCAGACTCAGCAGCAATAATGGCCTGCGCTGCCAGCTTACCAGAAAGGACAGCCCCTTCCATACTGCCAAGATAGCGCTGCAGGGTATAGCTCCCCGCTAAATAAAAGTTAGCAATGGGCGTAACTTGGTCCGGGCGGCAGGCTTGACACCCCGGCGAGGCTGTGTAAACAGAGCGCGGTGTTTTCACAACTTTATATTTGCGCAATTGGGCCGGGTTGTCTCCCGTCAAATGCTGGGGAAACAGCCGTTCCAATTCTTTTAGCGTGGCTGCAATGATGGCTTCGTCGGATTGGTCAATCCAGTCTTTAGCTGGGGCAAGCACCAACTCCAACATGGAGCGATCTGGATCCGCATAGGCATCACAGGTGACGCTCATATCGGCGTACACACTGAGGATATCGGAACGAGAAAACAGCAAGTGATCTAGGTTGGTCAACTTGCGATCGAACCACAGATGCAAGTTGATCACGGGGACGCCTTCCAGCCCTTCCATTTTTTGGAAAAAGGGCATGGTTTTCCAGGGTGGTGGCATCAGCGCCTTCATGACATCGACGGACATCGCCGAGACATAGAGGTCGGCTTGCACCCGTTCATCGGGTTGTCCGTTCAACCCGCGCATCGTAAAATGCTGGACGCTCAAATCGTCGTTGAGGACAATTTCCTTCAAGGGTTTTTCGAGCAGCACCTGCCCACCGCGCTCAACGATGTAGTTCACCAGGGGTTGGCACAGACGCTCCGTGGGGGACCCATCTAAAAACGCAATTTTAGAGCCATACCGTTCCCGCAAAAAACGGTTGATGGGGGTCAGCATGACCGTCGCCGAAACATACTCTGGATTCAGAAAGGTCAGTGCTTTGGTCGCGGCAATAAAGATATCGGAACTGACCCGTGCGCCAATCCCTTGTTTTTCGATCCATTCGAGAAAACTGTATCGGTCCATTTCCTCGACGTATTTCTGCCCGCGTAGCACACCGGGCCACAGGCCGATGGCAAAGCGAATCTTCTGTTCCCAGGTCAACATTTCGTTGTTGCGCAAAATCGACATGATGACGTTAAAGGGCGCCAGAATGTCGGGAACCTTAAAGTAAGAATAGGTCCCTGGCTTTTCGGGTTGGTTGAAGATAAGGGCGTGTTCTTTCCACTGAAGCCGATCTTCAATCCCCAGCTCCTTCAACAGTTGGAGCATGTTGGGATAAGCCCCAAAGAACGCATGGAGCCCGGTTTCGTACCAGTCGCCGTCCTCGTCTTTCCAGGCTGCGACCAAGCCGCCAATGACATCGCGGCTCTCAAAAACAGTGGGCTGATGACCCGCATCCACCAAGTATTTGGCACAGGCCAGCCCAGCTAAGCCGCCCCCAGCGATCGCAACGCGCATGAATTCTTGTTCCTAGCCAAAGTAAACGAACGGTCGTGTTTTGGGCGCTTGCATGAAAACACGACCTTAATTATACTTTGCAATCCGTTACATTTGGCGGTCCATCCGTTAATTTTGGACAACGGACCGTCCTTTCAGCCACGGGTTAGTACAGGGTTTCTTCTTGGTGGGTGACAATGGTGCAGTCTGACGTGGGGGATGCCACACAGGTCAACACAAATCCAGCACGCAATAAATCGTCGTCTAAAAAGGACTGGTCAGCCTGACTCACGGTTCCGTCCACCAACTTACCTGCGCAGGTGGAGCAAGCCCCGGCCCGACAGGTTGAGGGCAGATCGATGCCTTGGGCCTCGGCGGCGTCGAGGATGTAGGTATCGCTGGGCACGGTAATCGTCGCATCGATACCTTCAACGTCGTTAATGAGTCTGACCGTCCAAGTCGTCATAAGCATTCAAAACCCCCAGGGGGTTACCGAGTCAGGAACGTTTGGATCATAGCCGCAATTTCAGCGCTGTACTCTTCATGCAGCCCCAAAGAGCCCGGGTGGTGTTGGATTTGCACCTGAGGGATGTCGGCGATCGCCTCCATTTCAGCCTTCGATTTGGGGGGACCATCGGCGCTGACCACCGTTAAACAAGGGGCACGCAACCCCTGGAATAACTGCAAAAATGCCCCGCGATTGGTCACTGGGTCCAATCCGCCCGTTACGAAGGCGGCTGGCCCAAAGCGGGCACCCCGTTGTTGGGTCAGCCGATATTTTTGACCCATGAAGTCGGGGGTTAAGCGGGTGGGGTCGGTAAACACATGCCGCTGATACATCCATTTCAGAAATTTTGGTCGGGTATTGAGGTAGTACAACATCTGTCCGACCAGGGGCGATCGCACTAGGGTTTCGAGGGCATGGGCCAGTTGGCGAGGGGCACCCATGGTGGGGAGTGGACCGCGCCAAGTGGGAGCGACCAACACCAAGCGGGCAATCTGTTTCGGAAACTGATGGGCTAAATGCAAGGCATAGCCTGCGGCATGACCGGCGGCCACAATGGCCAAAGGACGATCAAAGCAGTTTTTTACAAAGTCGGGCAAGAAGGCATTGTAGAAAACTGGGTTATAGGCAATGGCGGAGCGACTGGAGTCGCCGAATCCCGGCCAATCTAGGCTTGTGACTTGATATTGGGTGGCTAAAACTTGGGCCACACCCTCCCATTCCTGACGACTGGACACCGTGCTAAAGGCGGGCAAGCACAAAATAGGCGATCCTTGGCCCCGGCGATCATAGGCGATGGTTAAGGTGCGGTTATTCCACTGCCATTCGTAGGTTTGGACATAGTTGGAATCAAGCACCGGGGTTTGCATGGTGTGGCCCTCCTCAGCCGCAGTCGGATCTCTTGTTCTATGATCGATGATCGAGACTCGCACCGACAATAGGTCGATTGGTTACTTGGTGCAACACTTGTCCGACCTCAACGCTTCGAGCCTCTTCAGCATCTGTTAAACTTTAAATTTGACTTGGCGTTGAGATAGACCATTCTAAAATAGAAATTGCTGGATAATAGGGAATGTATTGGTCCGCAATCTCCTAAGCAGAGAAAATGGACCCGAGTTTCATGTGTTTTCTAGAGCGCTCAACTCATGTCTAAGCAGTCCGTCCCTCGCATCGAATATCTGCGTGTACGGAACTATCGTGCATTACACAATCTAGAGCTTAAGGGGATTACGCCTCTAACGGTGTTTTTAGGGCCGAACGGTAGCGGTAAATCTACAATTTTTGATGTTTTTGCTTTTTTATCCGAATGCTTCCAATTTGGACTTCGCAAAGCATGGGATCGTCGCGGTCGGTTTCGAGAGTTACGGACAAGGGGTGCTGATGGACCTATCGTTATTGAACTGAAATATAGAGAGAAAGCAAAGTCTCCTATTATTACCTATCATCTTGCAATAGATG
>JBAVRC010000968.1:0-2584 GCA_049694615.1 Thermosynechococcaceae cyanobacterium
CATTTTCATGACCGCACAATGTCTGGATGCAGTTGCCCGTTTGCACATCCCAGATTTTCAAGGTGCAATCCCCACTGCCACTGATGAGGTGTTGACCATCGGGCGTAAAGGCGATCGCCCGAATCCAGTTTTGATGCCCTGACAAGACTTGTAAACAAGCGCCTGTTTTCACCGACCACAGGCGAATGGTGCGATCATCGCTGGCTGAGGCCAACGTGCGGCTATCGGGACTGAAGGCGACCGCCCAGACCCAATCCGAATGACCCAGCAAGGTGTGAGCACATTCCCCGGTGTGCAGGGTCCAGATTTTGACCCAGGCTCCTTCACTGCCGCTGGCAACCTGTTGTCCATCGGCGCTGAGATCGATTTGAAACGGCCAGAGCACAGGGTCGGCAAAGGTTCTCAAACAGTCTCCGGTTTGTCCATCCCAGACCTTCAGCGTGCGATCCATGCTGCCACTTGCAACCAGCAGTTTGGCATCGGCATCCTTGGGCTGAAGTGGGTTGTCGTGGGCCAATGTGCAGCTTGCTAACGAGAAGACGGGGGCTGCATTGGCTCGCCATGAGATGTGGCACTGATCGCGATCGGCTTCCCAAACGCCAATCTTGCCATCCTCGCCAGCACTGAGGAAGAGGGGTGGGTCCAAGGACGGGAATGATCGATGATCCGTAAACAAGAGGGCCGCAATGGCGGTGGAGTGTCCCTGCAAGGTTCTTAAGCACGCGCCTGACCGGGTATCCCACAGTTTGACCCGCATGTCGTGACTGGCACTGGCGAGCACATAGGACAACCCGGCGGTCAGTTCAACGGGAATGGGCGCAATGGCAATCGTCCAAATCCAGTTCAGGTGACCGCGCAAGACGTGCAAGCATTGCCCGGTAGCATAATCCCAGAGGGCGATCGCACCATCGCTACTGCCACTACACAGGGTTTTGCCATCTGGCGTGAGGGCTAGGGTGGCAATCCATCCCCAATGGGCCTGCCAGGTGCGATCGCAACGTCCCGACGGCCAATGCCAAACCTTCAGTGTTCCTTCAGGGCCACTACTGATGACGACATCGGCAGTGGGACCAAAGATAACCGTCCACCAGCCGTTGCTTGGGTCGTCCGTCATTGGGCCATTGACAAGGGTCTGTACGCAGGTTCCTTGATCAACCTCCCAAATCTTAAGCTGCTGGTCGGTGCTTGCGCTGGCTAAGTAGCGCCCCTCGCGATCAAAGGCGATTGAGAGCACCCAATTTTCGTGTCCAGAAAGGGTTTTGTAACATAGCCCAGTCGAGACCTCCCAAAGCTGAATCCGACCGTCATCGCCGCCGCTGGCTAAGGTCTGCCCATCGGGGCTAAAGGCTAAGGTCAAAATCCAATGGAAATCGCCGCTCAGGGTTTTGAGGCATTTCTCCGTTGGGACGGACCAGAGTTTAAGGGTGCAATCAGTGCCTCCACTGGCGAGGATTGTGCCGTCAGGGCTAAAGGCTAGCTCCCAGATCCAGCCGCTATGCTCAGCGAGGGTGGCAATGTGCTGACCATCTCGCGATCGCCACAGGTGAATTTGGCCCGCCGCATCCCCCGATGCCAGGAGTTGACCATCGGGACTAAACGCAACCGACAACGCATAGCCAAAGCGATGGGGTAGCAGAGACCGGGCGAGATCTGAGCGGGCAAAGTTGGCCTGCCGGAGTTCGAGACCGCGTAGATCGGCTTGCCAAACAGCGAGGTCCGAAAAGTCGTAGCCTGTCCCTTCCAAGTGGAGTGCGCGGAGTAAGTTGATGATATTTCCCGCTCCATAGCTGGGGCGATCGCGGGCCAGTTGACGGAGCCGACTCAGGACGGTTTGTAATTGGGTGTTCAGGGCGGCGGGATGGGGATGTCGCCGTTTCAATTCCCGCACAATGGGGTCCAGAATCACCCGCTTCTGAGCATCGCACAGATAATCGGGGGCTTGCACTTTGAGGAGCGCTTGCTGATGCAAGAGCAGGGGTTCAGTGGTTGCCAGTTCGGCGCAAATGCGATCCACGAACTGCTGGGTAAAGTATTCCATAATGACGGGTTGCTGGGTAAACCCGCGTGTACCCGCCTCCACCAAACTGCGTCGTAGGAGTCCGTTAACGGCATCCATGAGCTGCGACGGGCTATCGCAGTCCAGCAGATCGAGTTGTAAGGTTTCTAGGGAGACCCCTTCCCGTGCGATGGCCAACCAATACATCACAGCCCGTTCGAGAGCGGCAAGGCGCTGCATTTGTCGATCCAGTAATTCGCGAATATCGCGCAGCAGAATGCCCCCTTGGGCCAGAAACGGGGCGATCGCACCACCAAAGAGGTCGCGAATGGCTGTTGCAGCAATCTTCAGGGCCAAAGGGTTTCCCGCGTAGGAGAGCGTTAGGGCTTGCACGTCCGCTTCAGCCCCCCGCACCCCCATGCGATGTAATAACGGTTGGGTGGCAAGGACGGGTAAACCACCTAAGGACCAGAGGCGAGTGAGTTCTTGTTCTGCGGCTTTAGTCGCCAGTCCTTGGGGCTGCTCTCTTCCTGTCAAAATCAGGCAACTCGAATGATGACAGTCACTGACCTGACGCAACAACTGACC
>JBAVRC010000969.1:0-1699 GCA_049694615.1 Thermosynechococcaceae cyanobacterium
GAAGGGAAATTACCGTTGTAAATCCACTTAATACCAAAAAGGAAATTGCTATAATTGTTTTCTTTCGTCGTTTTATTGCTTCAATCGATTCGCGACTGGTTTTAATTAAATCGTATAGGGACTTGTCATATCCTAAAACCTTAGCCTCGTTGCTAGACAACCAGTTTTCAGATTCAGGGAGTTCTGCTTCATCTAGTAATCCTCCTTTCTTATCTAGTCTGTCCCACTCCAGCGCTTTCTCTTGTAGACGACGGCGAGTTTTTTCAGCCTCTCGCAATTCCTTAATCCATTGTTGTAGGGTTGGCCAACCAGAAATTAAGGCTTCGTGAGCAATATCCACTTTTCTTTTCTGACCACCCTCTTCTCCACTGAAAGTTAAGAGGCGGCGAGCAGGAGAGGCTAAATATTCTAAGGTGTCGTCAAATTGCTGAGAATCATCCTCAAATGAGCGCAAATCTTTTTCTAATTGCTGGCGGCGCGTATCAGGTCGCCCTTCGCCAAATTGAATCAACCGCAGGAGAATACGACGTGCAATAGCTCGTTTTTCTTCAGTTCCTAGAGCAGCTAAAGCGGCGTCAGCACGACGAGCGATCGCCACTTGCAAGCCAGTACGCGGTTGATTCGGTGTAGCACCATAATCAGGACGGGATAAAACCAATAACTCATAGGCACTTAGGGGTAAAAAGCGACGTTTAAGCTTTTCCCATAACAGCACTAAGGTTTCTTGGATTAGCGGTAAAACACCCGGCTCTCCCTTCGCATCAACTAATAATCGTTCCACTAAAACCGGATCGACATAAACATCTACCCCCTCTGCGGGTTTCACAATTGCCTGTTTTAATCCCGTTGCATTTAAAGGAAGCACCTCAAAACGATGAGGACTCATTTTCTCCCAGAGTAAAGAACCCATCAAATCGGGATAAAAATCAGCGCGAACCGTCAGAATCAGGTAAACATTGGGAATCTCCATCAGCCTTAAAAGTGTTTCCTGAAAAGTAGTCGCTTCTGTCCCCCCTTGAGTAAACAATTCCTCAAACTGATCCACTACCAACAACAACCGTTGAGCATCCGACTCAGTTGACAGTAATTGCTGAATCCTGACTTCTAAAGCCGTGACATCTCCTCCCAACACTGCTTGCAGATTAGCCAAGGGACTCGTACCAGGACGTAAAGAACGAATACACCATTGACCCGTACCAAACAAACCTGACTGCTTGAGTTTAGGAAGCAGTCCCGCAAAAACGAGAGAAGACTTGCCACTTCCCGAAGCACCAATCACAGTGAGAAAACGTTCTAAACGCAATCTGTTTAACAACTCGTCAATTTCCCCATCCCGTCCAAAAAAAAGCCCTTCGTCGTTTTCGCTAAAAGGTCTCATCCCCGGATAAGGACAGGCAGGTTTAGGTGCAGGAAGAGGGGGCGGCAGTTTGAGTTGATGACCAAGGTGCTCTATACTGGTGTCCCATTCCTCTGCATTGCTGGCTTTCAACCCTTTCAGCATTCCTAATCGTGGGGGTAACTTCAGCCCATCTTGCAGAGTTAGGGGAATAACCGGCCAAGTTCCTACTTGTTCTCCATAACTTTGAGCCAAAATATCCGTAAAGTGTGTTGTGTCATCTCCTAAATAAGTTTCAGAAATCACCAATAACGTAGCTCGGCTTTGTCGAATGGCACGTTCAAATTCTAAGATGCGCGGCAC
>JBAVRC010000970.1:0-1863 GCA_049694615.1 Thermosynechococcaceae cyanobacterium
TGCGCGGAGTAAGTTGATGATATTTCCCGCTCCATAGCTGGGGCGATCGCGGGCCAGTTGACGGAGCCGACTCAGGACGGTTTGTAATTGGGTGTTCAGAGCGACGGGATGGGGATATCGCCGTTTCAATTCCCCCACGATGGGGTCCAGAATCACCCGTTTCTGAGCGTCGCACAGGTAATCAGGGGCTTGCACGTTGAGGAGTGCGTGCTGATGCAAGAGCACGGGTTCAGCCGTTGCCAGTTCGGCGCAAATGCAATCCACGAACTGCTGCGTAAAGTATTCCATAATGACGGGTTGTTGAGTAAACCCGCGTGTACCCGCCTCCACTAAACTGCGTCGCAGGAGTCCATTGACGACATCCATGAGTTGCGACGGGCTGCCACAGTCCAGCAGATCGCGTTGTAAGGTTTCCAGGGAGACCCCTTCGCGTGCGATGGCCAACCCATACATCACGACCCGTTCGAGATCGGAAAGGCGCTGCATTTGCCGATCCAGTAATTCGCGAATATCGCGCAGCAGAATGCCCCCTTGGGCCAGGAACGGGGCGATCACGCCGCCAAAGAGGTCGCGAATGGCCGTTGCCGCAATTTTTAGGGCCAAGGGGTTACCCGCGTAGGAGAGCGTTAGGGCTTGCACGTCCGCGTCAGTCCCCTGCACCCCCATGCGATTCAATAATGGTTGGGTGGCAAGGACGGGTAAACCGCCTAAGGACCAGAGGCGAGTGAGTCCTTGTTCTGCGGCTCTAGTCGCCAGTCCTTGGGGTTGCTCTCTTCCCGTCAAAATCAGGCAACTTGAATGAGCGCATTCGCTGACCTGACGCAACAACCGACCGTAGCCCTCGTAGCCCTCGCGATAGACGCCGGACTGTTCGCCCTGTTGGAGCACCGATTCAATGTTATCGAGTATGAGAAGACAGCGAGACGATTGCAACCATTGAAATAATTGGGTCAAGGCTTCATCTAGCTTCGGTGCAGGGCAAGATTCCTGTGGCGGCGCAATCCGTTGGACAATCTCAACCAGGAGCGCATCGGGAAGGGGCGCATTCCGCAGCGATCGCCAAATCACAACCTCGAATTGGTCTTGGACGGTTTGGATCAACTTAACCGCCAGAGCTGTTTTGCCGATGCCGCCCATGCCAAATAGACCGATTAGACGACAGCGATCAGAAACGATCCACTGTTCGAGTTGATTGAGTTCTACAGACCGTCCGTAAAATGTCAAAATGTCGGGGGCATCGCCCCAATCTTGACAAGGTTGATGGTTGGTGGCAGGAATAGCGCCCAAGGTCTGGGCCTGTTTGCTGCGGAGACGCGATCGAAAATTCGCTTTGGTGATGTCTTCCCCTAGTGCTCTGGACAACGACTTCCAGAGTCGATAGCCCACATTGCGGATGTAATGGACCTCGTAGCCCATGCGGTCTGCCATCTCTTGGTAAGACAAGCCATCCCAGGCCTGTCGAAAGACTGAGACTTCTACTGTATTGAGGCTCTTGGCGGCTAAAAGGGTTTCGACAAAAACCAGGGCTTCCTCGACCGTCATGGCTGAACAAAACGATTACTTTCTGTCAAGTTTTATTTTATCGCCTTAAAAGTGACTTTTTAATGACTGTTAGCCAATTATCAAATTCTGAAAAATAAAATATATTGGCTTTACTAGCGAGACACCGTCAGAGCAGTGTCAAGAAATATTGCTTTCTCAATCGCTTTGTGCTGCGGGGGTGGCGAGCGGTTAGAAAGGACTGCCATATGCCATATAAACACCAATGTAGCCGTGCCTACAGGGCTGTTGTTCGCTGTCGCGGACTGACGGATGCTTTACAGGGTATAGGTGGCATTTGTTTGTATCGGTACGGCTTCAGGT
>JBAVRC010000971.1:0-1874 GCA_049694615.1 Thermosynechococcaceae cyanobacterium
CGGTGAGGTCTGTGTCGTATGCTGGTCGTATCATCATTGGGGTCTCTTGAGCGACCCCTTTACTCTACAATTGCCTCGTCACAATGGCGCTACAAGGGGATCAGAGACTTTTCAAACAGGTTCTAAGACACAGACTTTTCCTATTTTGACAACCCTTGTTGCATAAGGCTTTGGATTACTTCTGTCCGTCAGTCAGGGTGCTGGCTATTGCCGATGTGCAAGCCGCCAACCTGAGCGACCGTCATGTTCAGATTCTGACGCAATTTAAGGTGCGATCAAGTTTAGTGGTCCCTCTGCTGCATCAACAGCAATTATGGGGACTCTTGTGCATTCATCAGTGTTGTGGACCGCGTCAATGGCTACCGCCGGAAGTAGACTTTGTTTCTCGGATTGCGGCGCAGTTAGGACTGGCGCTACAACAAGCCGAACTTTATGCCCAAATGCAAGCGCGATCGCAAGACCTGCAGTTGGCGCTAGCCGAAGTGGAACGGGTGGCTAAACAAGAACGAACCTTGACCCAAATTATTGAATGCATTCGTCAAACCCTAGATATGCAGCAAATTTTTGCTACAGCGACGACCGTTGTCCGGCAGTTGTTGCAAGCGGATCGCGTTGCAATTTATCGTTTTGAACCCCACAGCAATGATCGCGAAGGCGAATTTGTTGCCGAAGATGTCGCACCAGAGTTCGATTCGGTGATGGCCCTTTGGTGTCCCAAGGCAGCAATCCCCACCTTGCCCGATCACCACTTTGGCGAAAGTTATGTCAATGCCTACCACGAGGGGCAGATTCAGTCCATTTCCGATATCTACCATGCCGAAATGAATCTTGATCATTTTCGGATGCTTTCGCGGTTTCAGGTCCGCGCCGATCTAGCTATTCCGCTGTTGCAACGCGATCAGCTATGGGGCTTGTTATGTGTGCACCAATGTCATGGCCCCCGCACATGGAAGCAGTCAGAGGCGGATTATACGTCTCGCATTGCCTCGCAACTGGGTATGGCCTTACAACAAGCCCAGCTTTTTGAGCAAAGTCAGTCGCGATCCCAAGACTTGCAACAGGCGTTGGCAAAGGTCGAGGCCCAGAAAGAACAACTGGCTCAAGTGGCCCAGCAAGAACGAACCTTTGCCTATGTGATGCGGCGCATTCGCCAGAGTTTGGATACCACCCACATCTTTAAGGTGACGACCCAAGAAGTGCGGCAAATTCTCCAGTGCGATCGCGTCGTTGTCTATCGTTTCCTGCCGGACTGGAGCGGAGAATTTGTCTTTGAGGCAGCGACTCCCCATAGGCGAGCCATTGCCCAATTGGGGACTCAGCCCATCTGGAAAGACAGTTATTTACAAGAACAACAGGGGGGGCGTTATCGTCATCTGGAAGCCAGTGTTACCCCTGATATCTATCAAGCCAGCTATCCCCAGTGCTATCTTGACTGGCTGGAATCGTTTCAAATTCGGGCCTCCATGGTCGTACCTATTTTTACTGGGGAGACACTTTGGGGGCTGCTCGGGGCCTATCAAGGGTTTGCACCGAGGGAGTGGCAATCCCATGAACTGCGTTTATTTGAACGGGTCGGCGATCAGTTAGGGATCGCCCTGCAACAGGCTGAACTGATGCAGCAACTGCAACAGGCCAAAGAAGAGGCCGATGCGGCCAATCACGCCAAGAGCACCTTCTTATCCAACATGAGTCACGAGTTACGAACCCCCCTGAACGCCATTTTGGGGTTTAGCCAACTCATGGGACGCGACCCCAACTTAACCCCTGGGCAACAAACCACCCTCGACATTATCAACCGGAGTGGTTCTCACCTATTGAATTTAATCAACGACGTCTTGGAAATGTCCAAAATTGAGGCGGGTCGAACCACCCTC
>JBAVRC010000972.1:0-3658 GCA_049694615.1 Thermosynechococcaceae cyanobacterium
GGGGTAGAGGATGCACTCATCGCAACGATGTCGCCACAAGAGCGGCAATTTTTCTATCGCTCTCTGTTGGCAGAGTTGGGCGGGGTTGTGGTGCTCGACAATGCCAAAGATGCGGTACAGGTGGAACCGTTGTTACCGGGGCAGGGGGGCTGTCGCGTATTGGTGACAAGTCGGGAAAGTTTGGGGCTGCACGGGGTGCAGCCCTTACGTTTGGAGACGATGGAGCCGGGGGAAGCGCTACAACTGCTGGTGCTGGTGAGCGGACGCGGGATGCCGGATGCTGCGGAACTCGTGGCGGCGGCGGAAGTTGTTGCGCTGTGCGGCGAGTTGCCTTTGGCACTGCGGATTTCGGGCGCGATTTTGTGCAAACGGCAACAGTGGAGCTGGCAGAGGCTAGCAATGGAACTGCGAGACGAGCGACAACGCTTGGAGCAGTTTGCTATCTTGCACCACATTATTAAGCCTGCGGGGGATTTGGATGTACGTTCGAGTTTTAATGTGAGCTTCGGGTTGTTGTCTGAAGCGGAAAAACAGATTTTTAAACAGGTTTGCGCTATTCCGGGTATAGATTTTGGGGCCGGAGTGGCCGCAGCAGTGGCTGAGCAAGAAGATACGACCGCAATTTTAGGTCTACTGGATCGACTGGCCGATGTGCAGCTTTTGGACGGGATGCCAGCAGAGCGTTATCGGCTGCACGATCTAGTCCGTTTGTTCGGACAGGAAACCTTGGAGCAGGAGAGGGAATTGGGACTGCGGGCGGTGCAGTGGTACAGAATGATCGCTGATTTTGCCGACGATTGTTTAAAGGAGCAGTTGGGGGCTGAGCGAGAAGCAACCGTGCAGAGGGAGCAGGAAACAATCCTTCAAACAAGGCAGCGGTTACTGGACCAATCGCACCGTTGGTTTGCAACCGAATGGGAGAACCTCAAAGCTAGCGTTGCGTGGTGCAACGCTAGGCAAGTCTGGTCTGAGGGGTCTCAATTGCCGCGTTGGATGGATTATTACGCCGCTTTGCAGGGCTGTCGAGCAGATATGCCTGCCTTGCTACAAATGGGCCTCAATGCGGCCAAACAAAGTGATGATCGGCTCGGCGAAGCCAATACCTTACAGGCCATCGGCGATGTCCTGCAATTTCTCGACCAACGTCAGGACGCTCTGCAACGCTACGAAACCGCCATCGCCATTTATCGCGAAGTCGGCGCTCGGCTCGGCGAAGCCAATACCTTAAAGGCCATCGGCGATGTCCTGCAATTTCTCAAGCAATCTCAGGACGCTCTGCAACGCTACGAAACCGCCATCGCCATTTATCGCGAAGTCGGCGATCGGCTCGGCGAAGCCAATACCTTACAGGCCATCGGCGACTGCGAAACAGACACAGAAAAAGCATTGACATACTTTCAAACAGCGCTTCAGAGCTACATCGACATCGGCGACAAATACAGTCAAGCCCGCATTTTGGTTGTTTCAATTGCAGAAGCCTATATAAAACTCCAACAACCCCAACTAGCACTTCAATCGCTGCAACAAGCTCATCAGCTTTTTTCCGAGATCGACTTTGCCCAAGGAGTAGAGATTGTCGATAGCCAAATCGATAGGCTGCAAAACCCAACTGCAACACAATCGCAAATATCTCATAACCGTCGTAGCTTGAGCTTGCGATCACTTTTTAAAAACCCCTGGTTCTGGTTCGCGGTAGGTATGGGAATTGTCTTTTTGGTGTGGCGGTTGACACAACACTAATCCCTTGAACATTTACAGTGACTAAAACCAAACGCACTTGCTCAGGTTGATATGCCCCTTCCTCACCGAGTGCGATCGCAACCGCAACAGCCCCACAGTCGATCGCAAAGACTGATGCCGAACCTTGGCCACCAGTCATAGGCGATCGCACTTGCTCGAAACATGGCTTGAGTTTGGCGATCGCACTCTAAACCCGATCTAAACAATCGCAGTGCCGATGCAAAAATCTCAGCCTCAAAAATTTTTGCTTCAAACCCGATTTTGCACCCCTGTCAAACCGTCAATCGAACGTCATTCCAACGTTTAGTAAACGTCAATCGAACGTTGGTAAAACGCTTGGATATGTGGAGAGAACGTCATACCAAAATACAGATCTGACTGAAGACCATGAATTGCAAACATTCCAGGGATTTTTGAGGTACAAATAGAGGGAGAGAAAGGAATCACACAACCTGCCACTATTTGGCCGCACGAGCGAAATCGGAAAAACTACAAAAATCGCTATATTTGCGAAGTTATGTAAACCTGTTGTGCGACAGTTTGTAGCACTTGAAGTACAGCAGCAAAAGTTTTAGACACAGATTTTTTTCGTCACGATTCAGAGAACTGTTTTTGAAAGGCATAGGATTTTCTAGATGCCGATGGAGCGCGATCGCTATCCGAACAATTGGCCCTTGATAGCACTGGCAATCAAGCAAGCCGCGTTGTGGCATTGTCAGCAGTGCGGCAGACCTTGCCGTCAACCCGGAGAAGCGATCGCAGCCTTTGTCCGGCGACTTGACCCGCGATGGCAATCCGAACTGGCGATCGCGACTGGCTTGTTAGGAGAGGGCGAAATCCGGCCCTACCGACCCAAACGATTCTTGCTGACCGTGGCTCATCTGGATCAAGACCCCGGCAACAATGGTCCCGACAACCTCAAAGCCCTCTGTGTGCCGTGTCATTTGCAACACGACCGTAAGTTCAGAACCTTCAACCGGATGCAAAAACTAGAGCGGCAAGGACAGTTGAACTTGCTGACAGGGTTGGGCGGTCAACCATGAGATCCATCCACACCATCAAATCCGGCAATAGCGCCAAAAAGGATTACTACACCCAAGACGAAAGCCTGAATCAGAGCCAAGACCCCAAGACTTACTACAGCACGGGAGAGGCAAAATCCAAGTCAGCAACGATGACCCAAGCCATCTGGTTTGGGAAGGATGCGGAACGGCTGAACCTTAATGGGCACGGGCTTCAATCGGACTTCGAGCAGATCTTCGACGGCTTTATTCCTGGCACCCAAGACCGCATCCGAGGCGAGAAACCCAGAGACGACCATCAGGAAAACTGCATCTACGATGTCGTCCTGACCTGCAAGAAATCCGTCTCCTTGCAAATCCATTTGGGCGGAGATGAACAGCTATATCAGGCTTACCAGGAAACGGTTCGAGAAATTGCCGAATTGATTGAACGCGATTATGCCCAAGCCCGGATCCAATCGAAGGGCGATCGCCGCATCGTCCAAACCGAGGGCATCGTTGCCCTGATGATTCCGCATCACACCAGCCGCGATCAGGATATGAACGTCCATACCCATCTGGCGATCGCCAACGGCACCTACTGCGAAGACGGGAAATGGCGGTCCTTGCTAGATCGAGGGTTTAGCCATGCCTATTACATGGGGGACTACTTTTCGATCCGTATGGCCGCACGGGTGCAGGAACTGGGGTATGCCATCCGGGAAACCGCCACTGAAACAGGTCATCCGTCTTGGGAATTGGCAGGCTATACCGACGAACAACTCAAAGTGTTCAGCAAACGCTCGGAGAATCGGAAAGTCAAAGATCTCGTTGCATCAGGCATGAGCCGCGACGATGCCCTCATGCAAACGCGCAAAGCCAAAACCCAAGCGGAAAGCCTCGAAGAAGCCCAGGAC
>JBAVRC010000973.1:0-9070 GCA_049694615.1 Thermosynechococcaceae cyanobacterium
GGAGAGGGGAGCCAACCTCTTGTCCCCTCTCCTGCGGGAGAGGGCTAGGGTGAGGGCCGATAGTGTCCTGCTTTAAGCTTTATCCCCGACCCCACTTAAGACAACCGATTCAGGGTAACCATTGGGGTGCTGCACCCACGGCCTTAACAGTCGGCTGGGCGTCAGCGGTCGATGGCAATAGCGATAGGGACCAGATGTTCTTCGTCGATTGATTTGCGGGGTCAGGTTGTCCAGCCTGCGACGGGGTAGCAATGGACTGATCAAAGAGTAATTGGGAACCATCTGGAGCTAAGGTCAGGTTCACATCGCGCTGAATCGGCAAATCTAATAATTCCTGAATTTTTCTAGTTTTAAGGTCGATTTTAGCGATATAAGGCTGCTCTTGATAATCTTTGCCCGGAAGCAGGCGCGTCAGTAGACCGTACAGCGCGTCGCGGTTGGGGGTAAAGTGGGTTGCCAAAAAATTTCCTTTCGTGCGCAGCAGTTCTGTTTGCTGCCCCTGATTGGTGACCAGGAATAGCGATCGCGTGTAGTCGGTATTGAACTTCACCATCGTCGCCGCCGATCCGTCCCTGGAAAAGCTCAGCACCATGCCGAACTGGGGTAAAAAATCCAAGGGTTGATCGGCGGTTTGTCCATCCAAGGGAACAACGGCTAAGCCTTGGCCTTGGGCCAGAACCAGGGTTTGACTATCTGGAGCGATTAGAAAAACGCCACCGCCAGCGGTGGGAATGCGTTCAGGTTGGCCGTTGTTGCGAATTTGCCACAGGTTGGCATCCATCATGTTTTGGCGGGCCGCCCGCTCTATCACAATGCGATCGCCATCCGCAGACAAGTCGAATTTGAGAATTTGGTAGTCCTGGTTATCCAACACCTTTTCCACCTGGCCGGGTTGGCTGTCAGCCCCAAGGCCCGTCGTCACCCGATACAGTTGGGCATCCACCAGGTTCAAGTTGGGGGAATTGGTCCGCTCTGCGGCAGTAAACAGAATGCGATCGCCGTTGGGGTAACTCTTAAAGCTCAACACAGATAGGTTGGCGGGGGTCAGCACCGTCTTTTTGGATTGCGTCACATTGACGAGGATCAGCCGTCCGGCCTCGTCCCCATTGACACCTAAGTAAGCAAAGGCCAAGTCGCGGCTCTTAAAGGTTGCGGTGAACGGGTCTAGAGTGCCTTTCGTGGCGGCAGCGGCCCCAGACAGGTTCAATTGGAAGGCTTGTCCATAGGGCATGGGCTGGGTGAGCGTATAGGCAAAACGACGGCCTGACCAACTGGTTTTGCCTGGAAGCGGGGGCGCGATCTGGAGTTTCTCCGTCACGCTTTGCCAATCCATGGGGCGGTTGAAGGTGAGCGTGAAGGCCGTATCCTCGGCCCCAACGGTTTGTTGGGCCCAACTGAACTCCCGCACCTTGGGCTGAGTGCGATCGCCCCACACAATGAGAAGCCCAATCGCGACCGTCAGCCCAACAATCAGCGCGATCGCGAGCCGATCCAGGGGATAGCCTTGGGATTTAAAGCGTTTGAACCATCCAGCCATGCCGTCAGAGGGGTGCAAAACCTACATGCCCATAATGGAATAGCCAGAGTCGACATAGATCACCTGTCCGGTAATCCCGCTGGCGAGGTCACTGCATAAAAAGGCAGCCGTATTGCCGACTTCCAATTGGGTCACCGTGCGGCGCAACGGGGCAATTTCCTCCACATGGTGAATCATGTCCAGAATCCCGCCCACCGCAGAAGATGCCAGGGTGCGGATCGGTCCAGCCGAAATGGCATTGACCCGAATGTTTTGCGGGCCAAGTTCAGCGGCCAGGTAACGCACATTCATTTCTAAGGCTGCCTTGGCCACGCCCATAACGTTGTAATTGGGAACCACGCGGACACCCCCCAGATAACTGAGGGTGACAATGCTGCCCCCTTCAGACATTAGGGGTTTAGCGGCTCCGCTCAACTGAATGAGGGAATGGGCGCTAATACCGAGGGCCAGGTTAAAGTTTTCGACTTTGGTGGCGCTAAAGTCGCCGCTGAGATCTTCTTTTTGGGCAAAGGCCAAACAGTGAATCAAGATATCGAGTTTGCCCCATTTGTCTTGAATGGCCGCAAAAGTCGATTCAATTTGGCCAGCATCTTGGACATTACACGGCAAAAACAAGCTGGGATTCAGGGGTTCCACCAAGGATTTGACCTTGTCTTCCATCCGTCCTCGGTCATCGGGAAGATAGGTAATGCCCAGATTGGCCCCGGCGGCATGGAGTTGTTGTGCAATACCCCAAGCAATGGAGCGGTTATTGGCAATTCCGGTTACTAGGGCATTTTTTCCGTGTAAATCGAGCATAGGATGCAATGTTGTTGAAGAAAACTAAGGGGTAACTCCGACTGGAGGGATTGGAAAGAGGTATGGCCTTGAGCCATTTTAGCGGTCTTAAAGGCCCTTCCAGCCATCGCTTTCTCATTCTTACAGCTAATGGGGACGTCTGAACTGTCGCTCCAGCAATTGCTGCGGTGTCGGTTTTGGAGGCAGATTCCACAATGCAGAGAAAAACCCTATGGGGAACTGGGCAAGCTTGGTATTGAAGCTGACAAATGGGGAAAATAGCTAAAAATCGGGACCATTTTGGCAAATTAGCGGTCAATGCGGCTCATCCGACTTAAACATTGTATCATTGGATACATAAAATACGCTGTGACTTCGATTAAGTGATTGAGAGTACTTTTCGGACTGCAAGCATTTTTGAGACAGTTGCAGACTGCTGACTGTTTTGGATGGGGGCTGTAGCTTTGCAGAACGGATCGGGGAAGCAGCGTTTTGGGAGCATCGTTGGGGTAAACATATGGTCGTAATGCAGGATAACCCGTTAGAAGCGGTGTTTCGTCAAATGAACTCCGGGGTTTTCCCGCCTGTTGTTGAAACCTTTGAACGGGGAAAAACCATTTTCTTCCCAGGAGATCCAGCCGAACGGGTTTATTTTTTAATCAAGGGTGCGGTGAAACTCTCGCGGGTTTACGAGGCAGGCGAGGAAATTACGGTGGCGCTGCTGCGGGAAAATAGTGTCTTCGGCGTCTTATCGTTGCTAACCAAAAATCGGTCGGATCGGTTTTACCATGCTGTAGCGTTTACGCCAGCAGAATTGTTGTCGGTGCCCATTGAACAAGTCGAGAAGGCCATGAAAGAGGACCCAGACCTGTCGATGGTGTTGTTGCGCGGTCTATCGTCTCGGATTTTGCAAACTGAAATGATGATCGAAACCTTGGCCCATCGAGATATGGGATCGCGGCTGGTCAGTTTTATTTTGATTCTCTGTCGCGATTTTGGCACCCAAAGCGGCAATGGCATCATGATCGATTTGAAATTGTCCCACCAGGCGATCGCCGAGGCCATTGGTTCGACCCGAGTGACGGTGACTCGTCTATTGGGCGAGTTGCGCGATCAGGAGATGATTTCGATTCACAAGAAAAAGATCACGGTTCACAATCCGATTTTGTTGGGGCAGCAGTTTGCCTAAGGGTTGCAGGACTCAGACCCACAACATGAGGAGACCGTCTCTCAGGTTTCTCATTTGATTCTCAATCACCCCTTAAGGATTCAGCACCATTCTCTCAGAACGGCATGGCTTTGCTCTCAGGTTGCACCCCTAGAGTAAGACTATCGAGGTTGGAGAGAAAACCATATGTTACGCAATAAAGTCTTAACCCACAGTCTTTTGGCCAGCATTGCTTTAGTGACCTTCACCCAGTCTTTCAAAGCCGAAGCAAAACCAATTTGGGTCCAGCGTGGGTCCCACGGTGCGGTTCAGGTTGTTGAGAGCGATCGCCTCCCCATTGGCACCACCGCTTTGCCAACCGGATCAGGGCACCATTATCCGAATCTCGTCTCCAAAGGGTCGCACGGTGCCGTTACGTTTGCTGCTCAGGGAGACAGCGGAGGCACAAAAATGTCTGAGACGCATCAGCCCGCAAAGCAAAGTATGGTAGTGCCGCACCCAAGCAAAACAGGCGGTACAACCCTGATGTTCCAGTCTGCCCATCGTTTCAGTGCTGATGAATTGCTAACGATTACCAATCCGTTGATTTAGGTCAGTCTACTGTTATCGAAACGGAAAACCGATACAAGCTAACCCCATCTAACCTGGGTTGAACAATCAAAAGCAAGGCTGGAGTCGAAGGTCTAAACTCCAAAAGGAGACTTCGACTCCAGGTTGTTTTTGAGATGAGTGTTCGTATGCGGCCCAATACATGGTCCAATAGCCCCGTCTTGGCCTTAGCCGGTAAAGAAATTCAGCAAATTCTCCGCAATAAACAATTGCTCATTTTGCTGACCTTTCCGCCCACGGTCCAACTGCTGCTCTATGGCTTTGCCCTTAACCCTGATGTTCATCATTTACCGCTCGGTATTCTCGACTATGCCCATACCCTAGACAGTCGTAACCTGATTGCAGCGCTAACCGAGAATCATATCTTCGATATCCAGCAGATGTTTGTCCGCGAGTCCGATTTGCAAGCCAGCGTCGAGACTGGTACCCTGACCGCTGGGATGATTATTCCGCCTGATTTTTCTCAACTCCTGGCCCGCGATCGCACTGCCGCGATTCAGGTGTTTATTGATGGGGTGGATGCCAACACCGCAGGCATTGCCAATGGTTACTTGCATCAAATGGTGCAGCAATTTAACCGCCACCAGACCGGATTGGATTTTAAACCGCCCATTGAAACCGCTGTAACCTTTCTCTATAACCCTGGACTGCGCAGCAGTTGGTTTTTTGTTCCCGGCGTTATGGGGCTAGTCCTCACCTTGATTGGCTCCTTGGTGTCTGCGGTAACCGTCGTGCGGGAAAAAGACACGGGGACCCTAGAGCAACTGCTCATGACCCCTGCCGATGCTTGGGAAATTTTGCTGGCTAAAATTGTGCCGCTATTTTTATTACTCATGGGGGATGTCTTGCTGGCTCTAGGCATTGGGCGGTTTATCTTTCAGTTGCCGTTCCGAGGCGATTTTATTTTATTTATGGCCCTGTCCAGTCTGTACGTCTTTGTCGGCATCAGTGTGGGTATTCTGCTGGCCACGGTTTCCAAGTCTCAGCAGCAGGTGGTCTTGACAGCCTTTTTTATTAATCTGCCCATGGTGCAACTATCCGGGGCGATCGCCCCCATTGAAACCATGCCGCCCTTTTTTCAGGCGATTTCCTGGCTCAATCCGCTGCGTCACTACATTGCCATTGTCCGAGGCATTTTATTGAAGGGAGTGGGGCTGGAGAGTTTGTGGGGACATGCTTTGGCCCTGGCCCTTTTTGCTATCGTTCTGTTGACGGTCAGCGTGAGTTTGTTTCGGCGTCAGTTGTCTTAAGCGACTGGGTTTAAGGTTGGAGAGCAAAGAAATATGGCAAAAATCGGTGGGGCCGGGGCAAGACATGCAAAATTAAGGACAAATTGAGAATAAGATAAAAGAGTTATTGCACCATCTCACATCTCATAAATCGCATGGATAATCCTGCCACAGCCCTCATTGAATTGAGAGAGCATTACCGAAATTTATTGACTCAGTATGAACGCGAAGCCGCCCATGCCAAATCGCAACTAGAGCACGTTGAGGTTCTTCTGCTCGACAGTTTGCTCCCTGAGCCAGTATTGCCCACCCTAGAAGCCTCCTTGGCAGCGGATCTCCCAGCCTTGCCCGCAGCGAGTGAATCGAAGGTATCCCCTACGGTTCCGCCTTCGGGGAAGGGAGCCAGTCGCTCCACAGGCAGGGTCAAGAACAAATCGACCAAGGCCACACCGGTTACCAACCCAACGCCTGAGCCAGAGGTTGCTACAGCCTCTCCCGTTGCTGATCCGCCGCCATCCCAAGCCATTGTGCCAAAAGGGAAGAAGGCACCCAATGCATCGAAAGGGAAGGCTCAGGGGCCAGCCCTTATCCTGCCCTTACCACCAGAATTTGCAGCCTTAAAAAAAATTGATGCCGTGGCCCATATTTTGGCAGAAAGTCCCGGCGCTGCCGTCCATGTGGATCACATTATCGAACGATTGTACGGAGACCTATCCGTGCAGGATTACAAGGCCGAAAAGGTGCGGATGAAAGATGTCATGGCCCGTGGCATTCGACGAGGTCTTTGGGAAAAAGCCCCTGTCCCCATGAGTTACTTCGTTGCGGCTCCAGTTCAAGCCACTCCGGTTAAACCCCCTACAAAAACTGCTGCCAAGCCGAAGACAGGACGTGTGCCTAAAACAACTCCAACCCCTAAAAAGGGTCCGTCCAAGAAACCTGAACCGGGCAAAGCCAAGAAGCTTGTCTAGAGTGGCGCAGACCTCGTAGCCCTATTGGCCTAGACACCAAGCCAACGGTAAGACCGGATGGGAACCCGATCTCAATTGTGTTTCTCCATCCAGTACGTCTGCGACATGACGGTAAATCGCATCGGCTTCCGTTGGCGAATTGCCAATACTGGTTAAACCGACCTTACCAAATTCGGACAGGCAACCCATGAGGTGAAAGACTGTTCCGGTCTCGCTTCCTGACTCGAAGTGCAAACGGTGGTGCGCAATAATATCCATCAAATCGTTGGGCAGCAGCCCGCGATAGCTTGCTTTTTGCAGGTTGTCCGAGGCGACATAATACTTGGGCGTGCCTTTCTGGCCGAAGAACAGCCCGGTACTGGCATTGTAGCTACCATTAGTGAGTAATTTGAGGGTCATAAAGGGGTGGGTGGTGCCGCCCTTGCGCAAGTTAATTTCGATCGCCTGGACATCCCAGATTAGGGGCGTGTCAGACCCGGACTTCGGCACCGCCACAAAATCGATCCCAAATCGTTCCAGCACACCTTTGTCAGCCAAATTACGACCAATCTTTAACCCCAATTCCTGAAGTTGCAGACGATAGGCATCATTGGCAGGGAAACGGCAGCCTAGGTAGACCTGTCCGTTGGGACCGCCCAAAATCTGATCGTGGGTTGAGAGTGCCTCAACCTGACCGGTAGGGGTAACTTGGCCCTGGAAACTCGGAGAATATTTAGGGTCGCCCTCAATATAGGCTTCGATAATGGCTCCCAGAATAGGGATGCGATCGCAATAGTGTTTCCAAGACTCGGTGGCTGACTCGAAGGTTACTGTCGGGAAATGGGCTTGGAGCAAGTCTATGCGCTCTGCTAAAGACGGTTTCTGACTCAATCGAGAGGAAAGGGGAGCCAGATTCAAAATACCGTTGCCCTCTCCCGAAAAGCCTTCATTGAGCTTTACCACCATCCGCTGAAGCTGAGGTTGACGCTCCCATAATTGGGCTGTTTCTTGCACAAGATGATCCACAGAGTGGACCAGGGGGCTGCCATCGGGATGGGGGATGCCACATTCGGCAAAAATTTGACGACTGCCGCTTTTGGTCCCCCAATACAACAGTTCTGGGTTAGCTGCCAAAAGTGGAATACCCAACTGAACCGACAACTCTTGTTCCAGAACTGTGGAATTAAAACACACCATGTAGGCATGTTCTGGGCGCAGGGCATTGCGGATGCGATCCATCAGCCGGGGCCGTTCTAGAATTTTTTGGCTGAGGGGTTTTAGGGATTGGTCGTAAATGGGCACCAACAAGAGGCGATCGCGGGCATGGGAAAATGGAATTCCAGGCAACAATTGCAGGTAGTAGTCGATCACAATGGGCGGTAGCGGCTGAGAGGTGACATAAATCAGCCGTGTGCGGGGATTGCGCAGCCGAATGAGGGAAAATAAGAGCCGTTCCTCGTAATGGAGAAATCCATCAATTTTTTGGAGTTCTTGCTGATCGACACTAAAGGAAGGGATGACCAAAATATCGGCATCGGCTTGGTCGTCCGAGTCCATGGACTGCCAGCGATCGCCCAGCTGCGCTTGGAGGGTCTTAAATTGATCGATTGTTTCTGGGGAAGACAACACAGCCATACTGCCACAGTCCCTATACGGAAGAACAAAAGCGACTCCTCTTTGAATCTAGGCTGCGTAAAACCCTACAGCATCGCTCCTAAGGTCATCTTAGCGAGTCTAATGCCCCATTCGGCGCTTTGTTTACGATCCTTTGGCATCGCGGGATAGCGCTTAAAGTCGAACCCTTTAGGGACATCTTTCAACTACTCGAATGCTTACAACAACATTTTTTAGCACGAACAGCATTAACATTAAAATCGATATTCTTGGTGGAGCACTTGACGATAGAGAAATAAAATGGCGCAGAGAGCTTGATTTTGAGTCGATGCAGCGACATGTTGTTGGACGGCTAAGTGGGTCAAAAACGCTTCGACTTCTGGAGCACGCATATCTTTTAGATGGCGCTTTTCGTGGAATACGATGAACCGATAAATCCAATGGACGTAAGATTGTTCAGTGCGATAGGAGTAGTGCTTCAGGCGGATTACATCGTGCACTTGATCTAAGAGTTTGCGTGGACGCTCAACCATAACTCAATGGAAAACAAGAAGAATAAGCCATGCAATGAATGATACCGAGAGTGATAGGGGGCAACATCCGAAAAAATACTTAACTTATCGTCTTAAACCAATCATCAGGGGTATTATGAGGATTGTCGTCCACCTAACCACTCTGAGAGCGTGATTATAAGGACTGTCGCCCGCCTAAAACGCCTGAACAGCGGTTTATACGGAAAAGTTCTGTATAACCATCAAAAAACCGTGTTATGAGGATTGTCGTCACCCTAAACCAATGTGTTGGTTGTTTATCAGGACTAGAGTCCGTATAATCGCCTATAAGGTGTATTAGACTGACGGATTCTGTCTAATTACTAGTTAAGTGACTAGAGAAAACTTGAGATGAATTTAGAACTGTTCGTCGATATTGTTCAGATTGTTACTGCTATGGTTGCAGTTATAACCTTGTTTCTCCTCTACAGACAGATTGTTGAGGCGAACCGAACACAGCGAACTTCTCAGTACCAAACAGCCCTGCAATTGATGTTTGATTGGCGATCAGAAGTCACAACCTCCGGCAAAGCCGGAGGCTTGAATAAGGAGCCGCTTAAAGCGGCAACGCCCTTACCATTCGTCTATTAGGCGCAATTGTTCAATTCGCTGATCCTCCTTCTCTTGCTCTTGAATAT
>JBAVRC010000974.1:0-1739 GCA_049694615.1 Thermosynechococcaceae cyanobacterium
CCTTCCAGCATCCAACTCAAAACGCTCAAACCCTCATTGCTCTGTAGCGGGTGGGTCGATTACGGAGTCATTATCCTAGCTGGAATTTTAGGCATCACCATAATGCGGTACATGGCGGGGTATTTCATCCGCTGCTTGGACGAATTTATTTATTTAGAAGACGCCGCCTACAGCATGATTATGCTAATGGGGGGATACATGGTGATGGATTGTTTTGTCCCTAGCTGGCAACTCCCAGAGTGGGCAACATTGATTCCTGTTGTCGGGCTACTCCTTTGGGGATTTTCAAAGCGCCGATGTTCCGATGTCTTACCGTGACGTTGCCCTACGATATTCTCCACGTTGCCCCGCCCATGAGTGCGCAAGACTTTATCAAAAACAGTAAACTGGCGATCGCGGGTCCAGTTTGATTACGACGGCAAGCCAGAACCTAGTTTACCCGTCGATCCTACCCAGGAAAGTTACAGCATGTGGATTCTCAAACGCCATGTTTTACCGTGGGTCTATTGGAATCGGATGTTAAAAGGGAAGCCGCACGAAGGCGAACTTATTCGGAAGGTTCTAAACTAATAGGTTGAACCAGTCCAAAATTTTTGAGAATCAAGAACCCCGCTGCAGGCAGACGGGGTATGGAAGCAGGTTTGCTCTCAAATCCTTGGATCCGAATTGCAAGCTTGATGTTTCGCCGCAGAGCAACGGGGAATCTGATCCATACTCGATTGAATATCCCAATCATAGTCATTATGCTGGAATATCTCCCCCCCCTCAACGAACACAATTTGCCTTACCCCGATACAATGCATCCCATTGTGGTGCATTTTGTCATCGCAATGGTTTTATTTGCCGTGGTATGCGACGGGATTGGTTACTTCACCCGTAATCCTCGGCTATACGAAGTCAGTTGGTGGAATCTGTTTTTTGCGACGATTTCCATCTTCATTGCGATTATTTTTGGCCAAATTGAAGCCGGTTTAGCCGAACCCTACGCAGCCGCAGAGTCAACCTTGAATCTACATACCCTGCTGGGATGGGGCTTGTCCGGCATCATTACGGCTGTCACGGCATGGCGCTATGTCTTGCGATCGCGCGATCCCAAAAGGCTCCCTTTTCCATTTTTGGCGATGGGCGGCCTGCTGACGGTGCTGGTTTTGTTCCAGGTCTATCTCGGCGATCTGCTGGTCTGGGTTTACGGCCTCCACACGGTTCCAGTTGTTGAAGCGGTGAAGCAAGGATTGTTGCAATGAGTCCCGATTTGATCGATCAACTGAAAGGGCAACTCGGTGCCAATGGTTTGCCCTACGCCTTGCCGATTCACCCCAATCTGGTCCATTTGACCCTGGGGTTATTTATTGTAGCGATCGCCTTCGATCTGGTCGGGGTCTTCTTTCCCCTCGAAAAACCCATCTTCAAATTTCTGGCGATCCCCGCCACCCGATCCAACTTTTTCGATGTGGGCTGGTACAACATGCTGGCTGCCGCCATCATTACTTTTTTTACCGTTGCTGCGGGGTTCTACGAAGTGATGTTGGCAGACCCCCCTGCCGATGTTAAAAGCGCCTGGGGCTTGCAAGCGATGGAAACGATGCTCTGGCATGGCATTGGGGGTGTTGTGCTGTTGTTTTTAATCGTCATAATGGCTATCTGGCGAGGGTTTCAACGATTTCGCTGGCGCAAAGACATGGCCCAACAAGTGCAGTGGAGTTATCTTTTAGCCGGACTGGCCATTTTTGCCATCATGT
>JBAVRC010000975.1:0-3135 GCA_049694615.1 Thermosynechococcaceae cyanobacterium
GCCTGTTCCTCACTTGCGATGATGCAGCAGGAGTCAGCCGTACTAACGGCAATTAACTTGGTGTATTCAGCCCAAATTAATCCCGTAGACCAATTGCAACTACAATTTCGGCTGGAAAACGGCAAAACTGGACTTTTGATCTTTCGCCGAGTTGCAACGGGTGCTGTGTCCTAAGAATCATGACTTTAGGGTCTGAAGCTATTGCTGCTTGCCATTAAATATGACAGGCTGATGGATGATTTCAGCATCCGCGCAGAGGGCTGAATGGATTGGGGGGATTGGTCAAGAACAATTGTGCTCATTGAATGGCCCACCCCATGAACAAGTTTTGCCTCTTCTCGGCCTTGGCGATCGCAGGTTTGTGGTCAACCGTTTCCCTGGGTGCTCCGCTGCATTCGCCTCATCAACACATTCAGCGTCGTGGTCCTGCCCCCAAAGTCGTCATTGGGGCGACGGAAAACTTAGGGGGATGCGTTTTGGGCGCACCCGCCAGCGCTTGGACCAGCGATGGCCAATACCATGTGATTGCTCGAAGCTGTACCAACAATGCCATTCTCTACAAAAAATGGTCAGGCAGTAGTTGGAGCAATTGGCAAACCCTTGCAGGCTGCACCAAGTCCCAACCCAGTTTAATCTCTCGCGGCAATAAACTCTGGCTCTACGTGCTGGGCTGCAACAGTGCTAATGCAATTGAAGGCACGTCCTCGATCAACGCGGGTCAAACGTGGAGCAGTTGGCAAAGCATTGGCGGAAAAACCACCAGTAACCCGGCCATTGAGTGGCGCGACAATGCCGAACAAAACCTGGATGTATTTGTGCGCAGTGTCGATAATGCATTGTGGCGCAGAACCTGGAACGCATCGACGGGGTGGAGCGTTTGGCAATCCTTAGGGGGGTGTTTGAAAGACGGTCCTGGCGTTGCCTCCACCCGCAATGGACGCTTGGATGTGGTCTATATCGGCTGTGACAACGGGATTTATCAGCAATACACCCTGGATGGCACAACCTGGTCCAGTCGAGTCAAATTAGGTGGACCTGTCTCACTCTTTGCACCCAGTGCCGTTTGGACGAATAATCAACTCGAAGTCTATATTCAAGCAACCAATAGCACCATTTGGCAAAGAAATTGGGATGGAAAACAGTGGAGTCCCTGGAGGACCTTGAGCGGATGCACCAAAAGCGGGGCATCCGTCACGTCAGGCTTAAGCGTCGGTCGAGTTGATCTGGCTGCTGCCGCCTGCGACAATACGGCCTTGCACTTTACAGGTCAAATTTCGCCCATTGTTCCGTCTCCAGTCGCAACGCTGGGTCAATGGTCCACCGCTGTGGATTGGCCTGTAGTTGCGATTCACACCACCCTGCTAGCCAATGGCAAAGTGCTCAGTTGGGATGCAGTGAATGACGATCACACCAGTTGGTGGGTGAACCGTGTGCCGGACTACGATACCCGCGTTGATTTATGGGATCCAGCGACCAATCAACACACCTGGGTCAATGAAGTGGGCAACGGCGATATGTTTTGCGCTGGGTTTGCCAGCTTACCCGATGGTCGCTTGCTGGTCGCTGGCGGCAACTTCACCGCAGGAATTCCGATTCGGAATACCAACATTTTTAATCTTGCCACGGGATTGTGGAGTATTGGGAATCTGCTCAATCAAGCCCGTTGGTATGGAACCCTCACGCCCCTCAATAGCGGCGAAATGATGATGACGGGTGGCGGACCTGGAACGCCAGAGGTTTTTGGTCTGAATGGCATCTGGCGGTTGGTGAACAATGCCTATCGCGGCGATTATGCAGGAACGTATCCCTGGACCCAGCAAGCACCGAACGGTCAAGTCTTTTATGCAGGCCCTGGTCAGACCCTCAGTTATTTAGATCCGGCGGGGTCGGGTTCAACGACAACGCTGGGGAATCGCGACAGCCTGTATCGAGATTATGGCAGTTATGCCACCTATGGTATTGGCAAAGTGTTGGTCACAGGGGGGTCGAGTTCGGCGGCGAGTGCCTATACCATCGACTATGCCAGCGGTACACCTCAAGTCCGCTCCACCAGCTCTATGGCCTATGGCCGTCGCCAACACAATCTCACCCTTTTGGCCAATGGGGAGGTAATGGCGACAGGGGGCATATCCAATGGGGCCTCATTGGTGGCCCTCAATGCTGCTGTTTATGCGGGTGAACTGTGGAGCCCCGACACCGGACAATGGCGCACGGTGGCCAACATGGCCAAAATTCGGCAGTATCACTCGACCGCCCTATTATTACCCGATGGACGTGTTTTGAGCGGCGGAGGCGGGGTTTGTGGCGATTGTACAACCGTCGGGTATAAGGAGCGGAATGTTGAGTTTTATTCGCCACCCTATCTGTTCCGCGCCGATGGATCCCTTGCCGCTCGTCCGGTGATTCAGTCTGCGCCAAGTTCGGTGCAATATGGCACAACCTTTAACATTCAGCTCGCCAACTGGGCTTCCCTGGCCAAGGTGCACTTGATTCGCCCTGGATCAGTGACCCATTCGGTCAACCAGGAGCAACGGCTGGTTCCGCTCTCGTTTACGCAGTCGGGCAATAGTGTGACGGCGATGGCTCCGACCAATAGCAACCTTGCCCCTCCTGGTTATTACATGCTGTTTGCTGTTGATAACAATGGCGTACCCTCTGTTGCAAAATTTGTGCGGATGGGATCGGTGACGCCTACGTTCCAGACTCGGTCGAAAACCGTTCTCCAGCAGCAACGGAAGTTAGACATTGGCAAAGCGGATGGTACCGCATTCGACTCCGGATCAGCGTTGATGGCCACCACAACGCAGAGTAAAAAGACCCTCAATTTTATGGCATCTCCCATCCATCAAGGGAAGGTGCGGTTAAGTTGGTTTGCTTATAACGAGAAGAAATTCAAGTCCTTTAAGGTATATCGCGGCAAGGATAGTCTGCTTGAACAGGCTGTCTCGGTCACCTCGAAACCCATCCCGGCAGAAAAGCGTTACGAAAAGGTTTACAGTATCAGCGATTCCATGGGGCAATCGAGTGCGGCTCATTATTGGTTGCAGGTTACCTATGCCAATGGAAAAACACAACGGGTTGGCCCGCTACAGCCCAGCATGGGATCTCAGCGCAAATTGCAGCAGACCGAAGCGG
>JBAVRC010000976.1:0-5734 GCA_049694615.1 Thermosynechococcaceae cyanobacterium
CCTTTACATCGTTGAAGCTTAGCCAACAATGTCTGTAGTTCTCGAAGTCGAGGAGGAGACTGGTCAAGAAGACTGTTTAACTCCTCTGGGTCTTTTGTCAAGTTGTAATACTCTTTACCACCTCTTGTATACGAAGCATACAAAATTGGATCGGCAGTGCGAACCGCCGCGAAAGCAGATTTACCATAGTTCTCAACTAAAAACTGCTTTCGCCATGGATATTTAGGATTTCTTAAGAGACGCAGAAATGATCGCCCGTCAACAAGGATATCAGGCTTTGCACCGGCTAAAGCAGCGATAGTTGGTGCTAAATCATTGTTTAGTACCAGTTGGTTTCGAGTTTGACGTATAGCTTTACCTGGCAAGCGGACATACAAGGGAACGCGAATAGATGGTTCATAGATTTTTTGTTTGCTATAAGCTCGATGTTCTCCAAACAAATAGCCATTATCTGAAGTGAAAATTATCATGGTTTTGGAGAGTTTTTCGGACTGAATAATTTCCTGAACAACTGTACCAATTAAGTCGTCAACTGCTCTCAATGCTTCTAGGCGTGCTCGATAAGTTTTGCGTAAACAATTTATGTCTGCTTCTTTCAAAGGCGGATGACTATTTTGAAACCAAATTGGCTTATCGCTAATGTCTGCTTCATTAAAAGATAGTGGCATTGGGAGGGGAACAGTGCTGGCTGTGCCAATATGCCGGGGTGCAGGTCGAATGGATCCATATCCACGACATCTAGGGACTACTTTTCGGCTTTCACTATGTGGAGCGAAGGGTGTAACCCATAGAAAAAAGGGTTTACTCGGACTTAAAATTGATGACTCACGAATAAAGTCTTTAGCTCGTTGGGCCAGTACATCAGTTTGGTATTCTTTTGGCGGTTGTGCTAAATCGGCGCCATAGTCTACAATTTTTCCATTATCATTTATCTTATAGTTATACATTCGGTAAACGGTGGGGTCTACCAGTGCTTGCCAGTCATCCCAGCCTGGAGGGATGTAAGTTGGGTCATCTTTTGGACTACGAGTCCTATTAGTTCCATACCCATTGAGGTATTTACCGACTAATCCAGTCCGATAATTTTGAGCCTTTAGCCAGACTGGCAAAGTTTTTGAATCTTCTAAACGAGTTACTCCACCATCATTAGACAGCTTATTTCCGAATAAGTAGGTGCGGGTTGAAAAGCCGAACTATCCTAAATGGGATGAAATGCCTGACCTATATGGGTTTGGGTCAACTGTGCCCTCCTTGTGAAAGTTCGGTTTATCTAGGCCAACCTACTTACTTGATGATTATGGGTATATTGTCCAGTCAAAAAAGTGGATCGAGAAGGGCAGCACAGCGAATTGCTCACAAAAGAATTATTAAAGCTGGTTCCTTTATTAATAATATATTTTTTTAAGTTAGGCATGAAGCCCTGTTGGATGGCGATATCTAACATGCCCACACAAAGGTCGTCGGCCATAATTGTTACAATATTGGGCTTATTGACTGCACTATGAGCTTTTTTATTTACAAAGTAAGCTGAACATGCAATGACAGAAGTGGAGAGGCAGAAAAAAGCTGTTATTAAAGTTTTTCTCATTTTTAGCGCCTTTTGAAAACAATACTCTGGACAGTTTTTGAAATCCAACGACAGAATGAGGGTTTCAACCCTTTTTGACCATGAAATGACTAATGAGAAATGAACGATTTCAGCCTCGATCTGAAAAACCGTCCAGACTTTTGACAAAAATAGTCTAAGGTTTATCTGTGATTTATTAAAGTAATGTGCATTGTAGTTCAATTCGGTTGATTAAAGCACCCCCTAATTATTAACATATTATAAGTTCAATGAAGATTCTTATAAAGAACTATAAAATTATATTGAGAGATCACTAGTCCTAACTGGGGATCGATTAGCTTATCCGAACAGGCGGGCATTAAAGTGGAACGCCCCTTTGCTGACGGTTATCTATATAGAGAGTATCTATGGAAGTACAGGTTGAGACCGTCGCGTCTATGTTTCCTTTGCTGACCGACACCCCAGAAAACATACCATGCGATGCAGGGCATCGCTCCGATTTGTCTCTAGACCATAGGTTACAGGTAGAGGCAACTCATGGCGTTTATGTTGTACTTCACGGTCATTTTTATCAGCCCCCTCGGGAAAACCCGAATTTAGATGCCATTGAGCGTCAGCCCAGTGCGGCGCCGTTCCATAACTGGAATGAGCGGATTTGTCATGAATGTTATCGGCCTAACGCTTTTGCCCGGATCCTGAATGATGCGGGCGATGTAGTCGAAATTGTCAATAATTTCGAGTACTTGAGTTTTAATATTGGTCCAACGCTCATGCGTTGGCTAGAGAATCATGATCCTGAGGTGTATCAACGCATTCTTGAGGCGGATCGCCAGAGTTGCGATCGCCTCAATGGACATGGCAATGCGATCGCCCAGGTCTACAACCATATCATTTTGCCCTTGGCGAATCGTCAGGACAAAATCACGCAAGTCCGCTGGGGCAAGGCAGATTTTAAAGCGCGGTTCGGGCGTGATCCGGAAGGCATGTGGCTGGCAGAAGCAGCAGTGGACTATGCGACCCTGGCGGTCTTGATTGAAGAAGGGATCAAGTTTATTGTTTTGGCCCCTTCTCAATTACAACGGTGTCGTCTACTCCCCCAATCCAACGATCCCCAGAGTTTTAGTGCGCCTTGGCAGGATGTGGGCGGCGGTCAGATCGATCCAACTCGCCCCTATCGCTGTTTTCTGCCCAACGGCGATCGCAATCGAGACTACATCGATATTGTGGTTTACGATGGTCCAATTTCGCGGGACATTGGATTTGGTGATGTTCTCCATAGTTCTGACCACTTTGCCCATCGCATTGCCCAAGCGGTTCGACCAGATCGCACTATCAGTCAACTGATTGCGATCGCCACGGACGGTGAGACTTTCGGCCATCATAAGCGCGATACGGAGAAAGCTCTGGCTTACGGGTTTCGCTATGTGCTGCCTCAGCGCGGCTGGACGGTAACGAACTTTGCCCATTTCCTGAGTGGACACCCGCCCACTTGGGAGGTCGAGATTAAACCCGTAACGGCCTGGAGTTGTTCCCACGGGGTGGACCGTTGGCAAGACGATTGCGGTTGTGGTGGCGACGGTCGCCCTTTGCATCAGCAATGGCGACGCCCTCTGCGCGATGCTTTGGATTGGCTGCGGGATCAACTGGCCCAGGTCTTCACTGAGTTTGGCGATCGCCTGTTTCAAGATCCTTGGGCCGCTCGCAATGACTATGTATCGGTGTTGTTAGGGCAAGACTCAACGGCTGATGTCGATGCCGTTGCAAACTTCCTTTTGCACCATCAGCACCATCCCCTTTCTGCTACAGAGCAGGTGGATGGGTTACGGCTCTTGGAAATGCAACGTCACGCCTTGCTGATGTACACCAGTTGCGGTTGGTTTTTCGAGGAGCTGTCGCGACCGGAAGGGGTGCAAATTCTGCGCTATGCGTCACGGGCCATCAAACTAGCGGCTGAAGTCGCGGGCATTGATTTAGAGCCATCCTTTATTGAGCGATTGGCCCTAGCCCCCAGTAATTTGGAAGATTACAAAACTGGGGATGCTATTTATCGGCAATTAGTCCTGCCCTCCCAGGTCAGCTTGGATCAGGTGGTCGCCTACTATGCCATGCGATCGCTCTTTCAGGGATACTCGACTGAGCAGTCTATTTATTGCTACCGCACGGTCCAGGGAGACTATGAAAAATGCCGCATGGGCAAGCTCACCCTTGCTATCGGGCAACTACAACTCACCACGGAAGCGACCCGTGAAACGGCCCAGATTGTTTTTGCGGTGCTCCACATGGGCGGTTGGGATTTCCATTGTGTGTTGCAACCCTTTACCGGACGCCCCCACTATACGGCCCTGAAACAAGCCCTATTCGACCATCTGCAACAGGCCAGTGTGCCCAAACTGGTGCTGGCGATGAATCAGTATTTTGGCGATCGCCATTACGGCATTCAAGATCTGTTTGCCGAAGATCGGCATCGGCTTTTGACGCTGTTGTCCCAGGAAACGTTGATGCGTTTGGATCAACTTTATACCCAGGTCTATCGGGACAATTACAGTTTGCTGATGGCCTATCGGCAAGATGATCTAGATGCGCCCCAAGAATTGTTGATGGCGGCGCAGGTGGCTTTAAGTCACCGCGCCTTTCAGACGATTCAAGGGTTAACGACTGAGATAGGGATGTCATCGACGACTGGGGGACGATCCCAGTTAGCAGAACTTGCGGCGATCGCCACGGAAGCTGAGCATCTAGATTGTTGCCTGACCCTGAGTAGTGCCATACCCCAAGTCGATCACATTCTGTATACCTGGCTGTCTCAAATTTTGGCAGATAGCGATAGCAACCGCTTGCGCGACTTCAGCCAGTTGGTGAGTATTGCCCATCGATTAAAGGTTCCTATCCAGCAAGATCGGCTCCAAGAGCACTATATCCAGCATCTGCAAGCCAACTGGGTTCCCCATCACTTGCAACCTCAATTAGCAGCCCTACTCACAGCTCAGGACGACGATGCGACCAGTGATTCTACCGCAGAGGCTGAACCGCTCCCGGCCCATATTCAACCCTTTTTGAAGCTGGGTCAGGTTTTAGCGCTGGATATGCGGCCTTGGCTAGCGCTCTTGCGGTGCAAAAATGCGGCGTGAGTCTGTCTAAACGGAAGGATGATAGGGCAACCTAAGGATCAGCCTATCGTCCTCCCACTTTAGGAGATGCCTTGCGTGGATCCTAGTTTGATGTTTCTCGCAGCCTTTGTTTTTATCGCGGCCTTCTGGTTCGTCCAATGGTGGCAGGGGCGCTCTGCGGTAAACGGTTCGGGACTATCCGTTTCGTCTAAACGAACCCAGTCGTCACCAATGCCCCCCATTCAAATCCCTTCAGATCTGGATGGGGATCTCCGGGCCTTGATGATGCGTGGGGAAAAGATCGCTGCCATTAAGCTGCTGCGGAAGTCTAGTGGGTTGGGCTTAAAAGAGTCTAAGGATTATGTGGAAGCCCTCGCACGTAAGGATGCCGAGGTATTTCCCCGCGAACTCTAACCGGGTCTGTTGTTGTCTTTCCTTTCCCGCTATGAATATCAAAAAACTATCCCTTCCGTTATTTTTGGTTGCGATCGCCTTTATGTGTTTGGGCGATCGCTTTTTACCGAGTCCGCTGAATACGATGAGTTTGAATATGCGGAATACGGTTAACCAATTCTTGGTGGGACTATCGCCACGTTTTATGGCCCAAAAGCCAGATGCGGGAACTGAGCAAGCAGTAGACGGTCTGAATAACCCTCACTAGCGTATCCATTGACCTTTTGCGTCTTGATTAATGGGTGTAAATGGGTGTATTAATGGCGAATGATTGCTACATCGTCGCTTCAGATTACCCCCGAACTGCTCGCCCTCGTTGCTGAAATCGATGAATTCAAGGGGGCATGGCGGGCTTTGGGGACGCTTGCCCCCGAACGACTGTCGGCGCTCCGTCGTGTGGCCACCATCGAGAGCATCGGTTCATCCACGCGAATTGAAGGGAGTCGCCTGTCGGATCGCGAGGTTGAACGTCTTCTGAGCAAGCTAGAGATTCAGGCGTTTGCGTCGCGGGACGAACAGGAAGTCGCTGGATACGCCAAGGCCATGGAAACCGTGTTTTCGGCTTGGGCAGACATTCCGATCGCAGAAAACTACATTCGCCAACTTC
>JBAVRC010000977.1:0-1742 GCA_049694615.1 Thermosynechococcaceae cyanobacterium
GCTCTATCAACGGGGCGTTAAAAATTTTCAATCGCAACTGCTGCGCAACTTTGACTTAAGAGGAGCCGATCTCATTGGTGCTGACTTTTCTCGCGCCAATTTGGCTGGAACAGACTTCTCGTTGGCCTATCTACATCGCGCTAATTTTCGCGAGGGCCATTTAGTCGGATGTGTGTTAAGCGGCACGACGCTCAATCAGGCCGACTTCAGCCAAGCCAATTTACGAGATTCCAATCTTCACGGCGCTTCATTGCAGGGTGCAATTTTCTTGAGCGCCGATTTAGGTTTAGCAGACCTCAGCGATACCAACTTAATTGATGCAGATTTGAGAGCTGTTAATTTGTGCCAAGCAAATCTTTCGGGAGCTTGTTTGCGCGGTGCAAATTTGCGTGAAGAAACCCTAGTCAATGCTTCGATGCTACAGGGAGCAATTTTAGATCATGCAGATTTGCAAGGCGCTAATCTCAAGGGAGCTATTCTGGATCGGGCTAGCTTAAAGGGGGCCAATCTCAGTAAAACGAATTTGCGAGGCGTTTCGCTCAAAGGAGCCAATTTAGAAGGGGCCAATTTGGAAGGGGCACTGCTGTCGGATTTGGATGCCTCCTCAGCTAATTTCCACCAGACAAATTTGAAGGGTGCCAAGCTAGAGCGAGCTAAGCTTTATCAGGCTAACCTTCTAGAGTGCAATCTCGAAATGGCCATTTTGACCGATGCCAATTTGACCTATTCCAATTTGCACAGCGCCAACTTAAAAAATGCCAACTTGAACCGCGCGGATCTCAGCCGCGCTTGTCTCCAGTTGGCGAATTTGACAGAATGTTCTATTGTTCGAGCCTATTTGGCTAGAGCCGATCTGTCCCATGCCGATCTCAGCCGTGCCAACTTCTTTGGGTCGGAACTCAGTAGTGCGATCGTCGCCCAGGCTATCTTTGCTGAAACCACAATGCCGGATGGGCGACTCTCCGGCACGTAACCTGGCGGCTTAACCCCAAATGATCGGCTAGTGCGGGTTTCAAATAAGACATCAATGGGAGAATTGGGTAGGCAGAGTTTGCACCGTTCCACCTGAGACATCATGAGGCCCAAGACCACCGCTCTCCCTTCCGACGAGATTCGAGGGATTTTTAACCGAATTGCCCCTGTCTACGACGATCTCAACCAATGGCTTAGTTTGGGACAACATCGCATCTGGAAACTGATGACGGTGAAATGGACTAACCCGCAACCCGGCGATCGCGGGTTAGACATCTGTTGCGGCAGCGGCGACCTTGCCCTACGTTTGGCGCGAGCCATCGGATCTTCCGGGTCCGTGACGGGGGTTGATTTTTCAACGGCCCAATTGGCGATCGCCCATCAACGCAGCAGCACAGACCACCCGCACCTTACCTTGGACTGGATTGAAGGCGATGCCTTAGCCCTCCCCTTCGCAGACAATACCTTCGACTGTGCCACCATGGGCTATGGCCTGCGCAATGTGACTGATATTCCCCGTTGTCTCCAGGACATTCATCGCGTGCTGAAACCCGGTGCAACGGTTGCCATCCTGGATTTCCATCGTCCCAGCTGGACCCTCTTGGACCAGTTTCAGCGATGGTATCTCAGCACCATGGTTGTTCCCTTGGCCCAGCAATTTGGCCTAACCGACGAATATGCCTACATTGCCCCCAGTCTGGATCGATTTCCCACCGGACCGGAGCAAGTTCAACTTGCCCTGGCTGCTGGATTTCAAGGGGTTATTCACT
>JBAVRC010000978.1:0-8436 GCA_049694615.1 Thermosynechococcaceae cyanobacterium
AGTCAAGTCTTGTTTTAAGAGTATATTTATATACTCATCTACTGATTTCGGTGGATTTTTTAAGCGCTTACGACAAGTTTCAGCCGCAACCATCACAACCTGAGATTGCCAGTCAATCAAATCAGAAATAAACTCATCTGGATGTTGAACAATAATGCCATATTCGTCAAGAATATTTTGTGGAAAATCTTTGAGGTTAAACGTCACAATTGTATCGGCACCTCCAGCGATCGCAGCAGCTAAAACATGACGATCATCGGGATCTGGCAATTGGAGTGTGGGAATTAAATATGCATACCCCGTTACCAGACAGTCCCGTACATGGCTGTTCATCAGATCTTTGGTTCGGTTGAGTTGCTCTAAGCTTAAATCAGGACGTGTTTTAAGGACATTACGAATCCATTCATCATGAATTTGATCCGTCCACCTTGCTCGGTAAAGATCGCTCAACGCTAATTGCATGAGCAGATCGCGCAAGGGGGCCGGATAAAGCACACAGGCATCGTACAGGGCTGTGACATTTGAGACCACGCTCTACTCGTATCCCATTCCTAACGCTTGTGCTTGGGCCGAAAGCTCGTCTAATGCCTGCATTCGTTGGCGATCCGTTTGCTGTTTATAGGCTATGACATCCGCTAAACGCATACGGCGATGACGCCCTACTTTGCGACAGGGAATTTCGCCCGTGTCGATCAGCTTTACCAAAAATGGGCGCGACACATTGAGCAAATTCGCCGCTTCTTGGGTGGTTAGCTCTGCATGGGTAGGCATCAAGGTCACCGCATTTCCCTGTGCCATCTCAGACAAAATATCGACCAAGAGCTGAAATGCGATCGCAGGAATGATAACGTCTTGTTCGGTTCCATCAGTTTCAACAACTTTGAGTTTTTGCCTGGTGTTTTGCAGCGGTAGATGAGCTGCTAGTGTTTGCTGACTCTGGGCGGACAAAAGAGCATCTGTTTCGGTTGGGATAACGGATTTTTGGCAATCGGCGACAGTAGACATAGATAACATCCTCAGACCCAATAGCCAGTTAACGCCTATATCCCTATATCGTAGTCGGCTATCATCACAAACGCAATAGACAAAACGAACGCAATAAGCGAAACGTGATTGATTACTGGATGATCGCTTTGTGGCAGTGTGGCGATCGCGTTCAATGGGACACCCGATAGGCAGGCTGATTACTATAGAGGTAATCGTCTGAGTTTTGCTAACACCACGGTTAATGATTGAACTTGGGGAGTTTCGGCCTTATATCCAGTCCATTCTCGATTCTTCACAGAAGGGTGGGGATTGGGGCGATCACTATATCCCAATCCAGTTGAGCTGCCGTTGTGGGTGAACCCAGCGAGGCATTTGCCTGAGCGATCTCAAGCAAGCAAAATCCCGATTGTCCTACTTGGCACTCTGCCGCTGAAATTTGATGAATAGTGACGCATACGAAATTAATCTATATCAACATGAAAATGGCAACTATATTGCCAAAGTCCCCGAATTAAGAGGTTGTAAGGTCGAAGACAAATCTTACGATGGAGCATTAGAGAAAATTCAATGGGCTGTCAAAGAATCTCTCCAGAAAAAACTAAATGCGGGCTTGTCGATTCCAGAACCAAAAAAGAAATTTCAAGGGGAGAGTATAACTTTTAGTGAAGCAAAAACATTTCTGACATTCTTGATTGATAATTTTCGACCTAAAAGCGTTACTGATGTGATCATTCCTGGATCATCTCGTTTTATTTTTAGGGGGCAATCAAATGGAAATCGGTCTCTCCTTCCAAACGCACATCGGTTTGAAAAAGGTTTAAAGGGGGCGGCAGATACAAGTTTACTGGTTCCCTATGGCCCTCAGGTACCTCCCTATCAGCCTGGGGTTATTTCAGGAGAAGATAATGAAGAATATTTAGGGAGATTTATTTTCAGTGAGATTACTGCAGTTAGTATTTTTCTTGAGAATTCTGATAAACTTGGCATTCCGACAGGATTAGATTATTCCAAAAAGAATATTCACAACTCTTTTATAAACGACCTCTTCAATAAACGCTTAAACCATGAAGATTTGAAAATTTCTTTTCCTGATCCTGTCTTGCATCCTGGATTTGCTCTTGCTCAGCATCATGGAGTTCCCACTAGACTTCTAGATTGGAGTGAATCAGCTTTGGTCGCAGCTTATTTTGCTGCTTACGGTAACGTTCCTGAATTACATGGAACTAAACGCAATGTGAAGGTACCAAAAGATAAAAAAATGGCGGTTTTTGCATTAAATACTGATGATTTGAACGATTCAGAAGAAGTTAAAATTATCAAAGCACCACGCTACAATAATGAATTCTTGAAAGCTCAGCATGGTATTTTTACTTTGCTTCCAAAAGCTAACGAATTTTTTATGAATAATATTCGCTGGCCTAATCTTGACGAAATTATTACATCAAGTTCAAACACAAATGTTCGACAATCATTAACTCGTTTAAGCCTTCCTGCTTCAGAAGCGAAGGAACTATTAAGATTGTTATACTCTTTCAATATTTCACGTCATCATCTAATGCCTACATTAGACAATGTTGCGCAATCATGTCCATACCTTATGGCGCTCTGGCCTTGCACTAGATAAAAAAATCTGACATCTGAATTCAATGTTCTGGGTGCTCTCACAGCGCGGCTCATCAGCCTCAAGAAAGCCTCAGAAGTCCTAAACCTTGAACCTGAAGCTTTTCTGCAAATTCTAGATCTAATGGGTATTGAATTCTCCTACCTGACCGAAAATGATATTGCTGCAGAGAAAATCTGGTAATGAAAATTGTCCTTAACACTTCGCCACTCATTTTCCTAACTCGGCTAGAACTGCTAGAGATTTTTCTTTTGCAACCGAGAGAATACTTCAAACCACAAAAATTTTTCGATGAAATACAAACCAAAGAAACGAGGTTAAACTGTCACTGAAACAATTTTTTTCCAGCCAGAAAATTAAGATTAAACCAATCCAAATGAGCATCTTAGCCAATAGCTTAAACTAATGCCTAGGATGCGGCGAATCTGAAGCAATGACCCTCGCCCTAGAACTCAACGCCAACTACATCATCCTCGATGACTTCGCTGCCCGACGAGAAGCCAGTCGTCTAGGCTTACAGGTCAAAGGGACCCTAGCGATTATCAAGAAACTCCAGCAGGATGGACAAATTACAATTGACAATCGAGAGGAGTTGTATCAACACATCATCAGTATTGGATTTCGAGTCAAACGATCAATTTTCGACGATATTTTTGCATAGGAACCAAAACCAATGCCAGACAGCTCAAAATACAACTTTCCCAAAGTCGAAAAAGTCCAAATCTTCGAGCATGTCGAGACCTACATCGAACATAACCACGCCGCTGATGAAACCCTCAAGCAACAAATCAAAGACCTGAGCACCCTCATCAACACCCTTCAAACCACCCATCGCCCCACCACCGAAACCGAAGCCCTAACCATCATCAATGCCGAATTCCGCGAAATCCAAGCCGCCCAGCCCACCCGTTGGCAAACCCTCCAACACCAGCTCCATTTGCTCAGACACCAACTCTTGAATCCAGAACGTCACCTTAGCGCAGGCAAAGCGGCCCTCAATGAAGTTGCGAAACACTATTTAGAAGACAGTGTTGTCGCCAAAGCGATCTTGACCTATCTCGAAACCATGAGTGAAGATCCTAGCCAAGGAGAATGAACTAATGCAAATCACAATCGAACTTCCCGACAACATTGCAGATCAACTACAACCCATTAACGTTTCTCGTCGAGTTTTAGAACTCATCGCGGCTGACAACTATCGTCAAGGTCGCATTGGTGCAGCAGAAGTTCGTCGAATGCTTAGCTTTTCCTCTCGGTGGGAAACCTATGAATTCCTCAAGCGCGAAAAAGCCGACCTGCCGTATACCGAAGAAGATCTAGAGCAAGATGTCCAATCCATTCAGAAAGTCTTGGGTGCTGAATGATTATTGTCTCCGATACCTCACCCATCAATTACCTGATTTTGATTGGGCATATCGATCTTTTACCCAAACTATTCCAGCAAATCATCATTCCCCAAACTGTTTCCAGTGAGCTATCAGATGAGTTTGCACCATTGCCCGTTCAAGCTTGGATCGCAAATCCGCCCAGTTGGCTCAAAATTCAATCCGTCAGCCACCTTTCAGATCCAATCCTCGATCTCCTTGATCCCGGAGAACGTGCTGCCATCCTGTTAGCTTTAGAACTCGATGCAGATTTACTCTTGCTCGACGACATGAAAGCCCGCCGTGCTGCAACTGATAAAGGATTTACCCTCACAGGCATCCTTGGCATTTTAGATCAAGCCGCAACCATGAGACTCATCGATTTACCTGCGGCTGTTCAGAAACTTCAAAATACGTCCTTTTGGGCATCCGATAGGTTATTCCAAAAGTTGTTAGACAAACATTCCTAGCTGAGGTGATGGCGCGGGTGGCGGCGACGGAAGCAGCGTTAGCGGAGCAAATTTAGACGATGAGGCAAAGCCAATTCCCTCAACAAACTGGACGCCGATACCGATAAATTAGGTATATACCGAGAGGCGATCGCCTACTCCAAACAATCCCTTCTGATTAAATGCGAGATTAACGATCCTAGGGGTAAAGTCGATGCCTTGGCTATTGTGCTTTTAGCCAATCACTCAAATCCGATGCACCAGAAAAATCGAGCAACGCCTCCCCCAACGTCTCAAGCTGCCCCAACGACAAGCCGCGAATTTTTACCTCCGTTTCTGGCGAAATCTGTCCCAGCCGTCGAGCAAGCTGACGAAAAATAACCGCTAATTCGCCCTCTTGCCGACCTTCCTGCCGACCCTCTTGCCGACCCTCTCGTAAAATTTCTTGATAAACGGCTGACTCGCGCATCATGCCCTCCCGAAAAACTTGGCGAATTAAATCCGGCTTAAACCTTAGCCCTGCCATCAACTGGGCATAGCCAGAAATCTCTTGACGCAAAACCTCTGGCTCTATTTTATCGATTTCCGCCGCTGTCTGGGTTAGCAAATTCTCCGAATTGCTGGTCGCGGCCAACGTTGCCAGCGGTAGCAAAGCAGGATCCTTCAGAAATAGACCAGGATCTTGCTCCCACATTTTCAGAATCCTATATTCGTGATAGGTTGTCCCAAACACAAAAGCCGACGCCACTTCAGCCTCGTTGGAGGGCGGGCGCAATAAAACCAATACCTGAACAACAGGTACCCGATAGAGTCGATAGAGCCTCACCCAATAGTCTAAAAACCGCAGCGGGAGCGGTGGCTCAGACTCCAGCTTGACCTGGAACTCAATGTGTAAAATTTGACCTTGCGTTCGCAGCAAAATCACCGAATCGGCCCGAATTGGCTCAATACTCAACTCTGTCTTAAGAACCTCGACCCCTTGAGTGGGTTGTCCCAATAGCCAAGTTGCAAACTGTTCAGGGTATTTTTCGGCTAAAAGTTTACAGCAGTTATCAAACGACATAAACCACGCAGATCAAAAGCAAGCCAATTCTAACCGATCAATCTCAACGATATGTTTTTCAGAACTCAGCCTTTTACTATCAATAGGTTGAGCCAATATCAAGAGGCGATCGCCTACTCCGAACAATCCCGATTTTCCACGAGATCATGGATTTGAGAGCGACAAACGCCTCAGGGCGAACAGTTATTCGTCCTGAGGCGATGCAGTTCCTCTTCACCTGAAAATCGCGCTAGAAGGTAAAACTAGCCCGCAGAACACCGATAACGGCGGTGTCATTCTCGCTATTGGATTCTGGATTAAGGACCGCAAATACACCGGGTGTAACGCTGATATTGTCATTGACCTTAAACCGATAGTAAGCCTCAACATGAAAGGGCCTTGCAAACTTGAAAACACCAGGGACATTCGCCGCAATCCTGGCATTTCCCCCGGTTGACTCGGCATAGAGGGGCTGACCAAAGATCAAGGCTGCTGTATTTCCCGGTGCAAAGACGTCGCTGAAGTGAATCCCGCCCATAAAACTGGTATAGACTGCGCTACCGTCTACATTCGTCGGAACCCGCTGACCGTTCAAGGCAGGGCCAAGTGCCAAGCCACCACTCACATTGTCTACAAAAAATCCAGCTCCATAGGCAGAAAGGGCAATTTTGGGCGTAATGCGGTAGGTTACGGTTCCCCCCAACCCAATCACCTGAACCCGCTGTCCCAGGTCTAAGCCAGGCAGGGCAAAGATATCGCCGCCGCTAAAATTATTGATCCCTGTAGACGCCAGTCCTGTTCCTAGGATGTTGAGATTGTGCTGGGCGTAGGCAAAGTTAAGGGCCGCATCCAACTTTTTCATGGGTTTAACGGTTAATTGCGCCGCCGCGACAAAGCTGGATTTATCGCTGGGTAAAAAGCCTGCACCTAGGGCGTTGCCTGTCGAGAGGTCCCCCGTGGCAATGGGTGCAGAAACGCTCCCGTAGAGAGCCGTCAAGTTCACCTTGCTATTGGGATTCCAAATAAAACCCAACCCGGTGGCTATACCCACACCAGAGGTTCCGCCGGATTGGCGCACCACTGGATTGACCCCAGCAAACCGCGAAACAGCACCCTGACTTTCACTCGACCAAGGAATAATTTGTGGGAATGCATCGGTCGTTTCGGCCTTCGGAAAGACAAAGGCCGTTACCTTTTTACTGACCGGGAAAACGTACAGCAGCTTATAAAGCTGCACATTACCTGGCGTATTGGCGGATGACGCCAAATTCTGCGGATCGACGCCAGCAAACTGCGGTGAAAAACTGACATTAGCACTGCCAGAGTCCAGTACACTGCCTGGAAACAAGGCATTCTGGGTGCTTCCCCCGCCAACCAATCCCCCCTGAAAACCAAAAGATTGTAGCCCTGTAATGAGGGTGTCTTTCCCGGTAAAGCTGGTAACTAGGTTTAGGCGGACTCGATAGGGCGCAATCGGGTTGGGGTCGCCAGCACCTGGAGCGCCGCCGCCCGCAGCAATGCCTGAGAAGATCGCTTCTCCTTGCAATTTAGTCGTGGTGGAAAATTGCTGCGCTTCTAGGGTTGCCGCCCTGGCTTCTAGCCCATCGACGCGCCCCTTTAGGGTCGCAAGCTCGGTTTTGAATTCTGCTTGGAGTGCCTGAACAGTGGCCAGGTCTTCTTTGGTGGCAAAGCGATCGCTAATTTGATCCAAACAAGCATTCAGTGCCGCTGCTAATTCGTAGCGGGTCGCGGCTCGATTACCCCGGAACGTTCCATCGGGGTACCCTGCAATACAGCCATAGCGCTCCACCAGAGACTGCAATGCCTGAAAAGCCCAGTCCGTAGGTTGTACATCCGAAAGCTGCGACACGGATGTGACTTGACCGATCTCATCGGACTGGAGTTCTGCTGCAAATCCAGGTAGGGCGATCGCCCATAGACTGATCATCGCGCCACCCACAACCGTCCATTTCAGATTCATCACATTACTCCTCACACACACTCTATTAGTTGGCCATTGAAATAAGTCATTGAAGTTTCAAGCCGTATCAGGGGGGCTTGACCTCAATTGGGCAGCAGATACCGCAACTCAAGAAGAGTCGTCTGCTCTGGGCGTACCCTAGACGGTCTAATTCGCGGCTCAGAACTGGGGCTATGACGATCAACACAGCCCAAACTCTTGAACCTTAAAGCGCTGCTGTATAAAACTTTTGCGCCAAAAAGCCCACAGCAACGCATTGGCTTGGCAGATATTGCTTATGAAGGCAGTGGGCTTACCGACACTGCTTCCAGCGCATGGCCTTACATTGCGAAATACTGTATGTAATGAACCATACAATGAAAGGTTTTATAGAGTAAAATCAATTATTTTGATTTTCGAAATAGAGGATATCTATTGTTTTTGCATGGATCCACTGCTGAACAATCACTTGTTATTGTTCAGCGGTGGATCCGGGATGTTATCCTAGTTAAGTTGTCTAAAAATCGCACATCTGAGCATTCGGGTGTTTCGGACCTCTGGAAACAGACTCGGAATCCCCTCAGATGGTGGAAAAACCCGAATAGGAGAAAATTCAATATGCCCGTTATCAGCTTAGCCCAAATGCTAGAGGCTGGGGTTCACTTCGGCCATCAGGCCCGTCGCTGGAACCCCAAGATGTCCACCTACATCTTTACCGAACGCAATGGGGTTCATATCATTGACCTCGTTCAAACCGCTCAATTGATGGACGAAGCGTTCTACTACGTTCGTTCGGCAGCGGAGTCAGGCAAGCGGTTTTTGTTTGTGGGGACCAAGCGTCAGGCGGCTGGGATTGTGGCCCAAGAAGCCCTGCGCTGCGGCAGCTACTATGTCAACCAACGCTGGTTGGGGGGAATGCTCACCAACTGGACCACGATTAAAACCCGTATTGATCGCCTCAAAGATCTGGAGCGACGCTATGAAAGCGGCGTTTTCGATTTGCTACCTAAGCA